>NZ_JALJRP010000043.1:0-39620 GCF_024519715.1 Pseudomonas sp. Pse35
GTTTACCCCCCAAATCCCTGTCGAATTCCGGCCAGCGTGGTTTGACGGGGCGCCTGAGATCAAGATCAAAAGCAGATCAAGATCAAGAGCGACTCGCTTCGCATCGTGGTTACCGTCTGCTGTTACAACCCACAAAGTTGTGTAGATACCTATGCTGCGATGGCATCGCTGCGGTGTACCTGATACGCCGCGTCGTCCGCATCGCAGGCAAGCCAGCTCCCACAGAGCCCGAGGACAACGCGTTAATACAGGAGAGTGCGCCTAGGTCAGCCTTCTTCGAGCCACAAACGGATCGGCTTGCCTTCGGCCGGCCAGAACCGCGTCTGCTCGAGCGGCGAGATGTCCCAGCGCTGCACGCCTTGCAGGGCCTGGAAGAAGCGATGCTCTTGCTCCATCAGGGCCTCGGCGCACATTTTTCGAGTGCTGCCGACCGGGCCGAAGCTGAGCTTGTCGCCTTCGACCGTGTACGGCGCAAACCAGTGGTTACAGCCGCCATTGCCATAGGCGCGGCCATCGGCGCCCAGGGTGACGGTAAGGTGCGCGTAGTCCATCAACGGCCGCTCACCGATCCATTCCACGACGTAGCTGTGGTCGCGCTCCAGCTTGGCGCCATCGGCGGCGCAGCCTGCCAGGCCCAGGCCGATTGCGGCGAGCAGCAGCCGGCCTTTCATTGCGCGGCCTGCTGGCATTTCGGGCAACGGTGCTTATCGCCTTCGCTGGCCCAGCCCAGTTCTTTGATACGCGCGTTGGCGGCCGGTTGCAGCGGTGCCTTGGTCAGCTTGGTTTCTACCGCGAATTCAAACTCCAGCACGGCGTCGCAGCTGTCGCAATTGACCTTCCAGGTGTGGATCTCGAGTTCGCCGAACTTCGGCCCTTGGGCCATGGCGACCCACTGGCCCGCCGGGCGGATGGAGTAGCGTGCGTCACCTTCGACGGTGAGTCGCATCGACAGGGTTTTACTGCCGCGCAGGCTGACGATCAGGACGTCGCCATGTTTGATCGAACCACCGTTGCCGGTGACCTGGTAACGGCCCGGCACCAGGGCACGGCATTCGATCAGGGTGTGTTGCGGGCTCAGCAAGCTGAAGCGGAAATCGTGTTCGGCCATGGATCCTCCAAATAGGCGCGGCATCCTATCACGGGTGCCGGCCTATCATGAGCCTGGTATGTGACCGCTGATCATCCCTCGACCAGGTTCTGGGCGCGGCCATCGGCCCACGCGGCAATGTTGGCCAGCGTGGTGCCGGCAATCGCCGCCAGGGCCTCACGGGTGAGGAAGGCCTGGTGCGCGGTGATGATCACGTTGGGGAAGGTCAGCAGGCGGGCGAGCACGTCATCCTGCAGGGGCAGGTCCGAGCGGTCCTCGAAAAACAATTGGGCTTCTTCTTCGTAGACGTCCAACCCCAGATAGCCCAACTGTCCCAGCTTGAGCGCTTCGATCAGTGCCGGCGTATCGACCAGGCCACCACGCCCGGTGTTGATCAGCATCGCACCGGTTTGCATCTGCGCGAGCGAGCGGGCATTGATCAGGTGTTTGCTGTCGGCGGTCAGCGGGCAGTGCAGGCTGATGATTTGTGCCTCGGCCAACAGTTCAGGCAGGCTCACGTAGCGGGCCCCGAGGTCCTGCACCTGTGGGTTGGGGAAGGGGTCGTAGGCCAGCAACTGGCAGCCGAAGCCGGTCATGATCTTGGCGAAGGTCGCGCCGATCTGACCGGTGCCGACCACGCCGACCGTTTTGCCGACCAGATCAAAGCCGGTCAGCCCGTGCAGGCTGAAATCACCGTCGCGGGTACGGTTGTAGGCACGGTGCAGGCGACGGTTGAGGGCCAGGATCAGGGCGACGGCGTGCTCGGCCACCGCGTGGGGCGAATAGGCGGGCACGCGCACGATAGTCAGGCCCAGGCGCTGGGCGGCGGGTAAGTCGACATGGTTGTAGCCCGCCGAGCGCAGGGCAATCAGGCGTGTGCCGCCCTTGGCCAGTTGCTCCAGCACCGGGGCGCTGAGGTCGTCGTTGATAAAGGCGCAGACCACCTCGTGGTGTTCGGCCAGGGCCACGGTATCGAGGTTGAGGCGGGCGGGTTGGAATTGCAGTTCCAGGCCAGCCGGCAGCGGTTCGCCGAGGAAACTCTCGCGGTCGTAGGTTTGGCTGCTGAAGAGAATGACGCGCATTAAGAAGGCTCCCTGCAATGACAGAATAGATGCGTACCTGTAGGAGCGAGCTTGCTCGCGAAAAACGTCAACGATAACGCGTTCATTCTGGTTTAACGCGGTGTTCTCTGGTTTTTCGCGAGCAAGCTCGCTCCTACAGTCGGACGGTCAGGCACTCACTCTGGCTTCACTGGCCAGCCGTGCAATCGCCATGTCCAGTTCGTCCAGCGCGGCCGTGGCCTTGGCGTCATCCTGCTTGAGCAGGGTTTCGGCGCGTTGGCAGGCTGCTCGTAATTGCGGAACACCACAGTAGCGGGTGGCGCCGTGCAAACGGTGCACACGCTCGATCAAGGCGTGGTTGTCATTGGCTTCGCGGGCGTGGGTAATTGCCAGGCGATCAGCCTCCAGGGAGGCCAGTAGCATGGCGAGCATATCAGCGGCCAGGTCGGCCTTGTTGGCGGCCAGGCGCAGGCCTTCTTCGTGATCGAGTACCAAGAGTTGCACGCCCTGGGCCGCGCCTTCGTGGGTACGCTCCGGGCCTTGGTTACGCAGCGCCAGGCCGGTCCATTTCAATACCACCTGGGCCAATTGCCGCTCGCTGATGGGTTTGGTCAGGTAGTCGTCCATACCGCTTTGCAGCAGGGCGCGTTTTTCGTTGGCCATGGCGTGAGCCGTGAGGGCTACCACCGGCAGCGGTGTGCCGTGGCGTTCGCTTTCCCACTGGCGGATCGCCTCGGTGCTCTGGCGGCCATCCATGCCGGGCATTTGCACGTCCATCAGCACCAAATCGAACGTTTCCTGCTTCACGGCGTCGACCGCCGCGTAACCGCTTTCCACCGCCTGCACCTTGGCGCCCATGTCTTCCAACAGGGTTTGCACCAGCAACAGGTTGGCCGGGTTGTCGTCCACGCACAGCACCCGTGGCGCACGGCTGGACAACGGCTCACCGGGTTCGCTGCGCGAAGGGCGCGGGCTGATCAGGTCGGCCAGGGAGCGGCGCAACTTGCGCGTACAGGCGGGCTTGGCCTGCAGTTGGCTGTTGGGGTTGGGCACCGATTGGTTGAACAGCATCTGCTCTGTGGTCGGGCACAGCACCAGCACCTTGCAGCCCAGGTGTTCCAGGTCCCACAGGTGTTGATTGAGGCGTTCGGGCGGAATGTCGTTGGCGGTGACGCCGAGCACCGCCAGGCTGATGGCCTGTTCGGTCTGGTGGGCACTGGTGATGCCGTTGGTCAGGCTTTCCAGGGTATTGAACGGCGTGACTTCCAGGCCGCAGTCTTCCAATTGATGTTGCAGGGCCTGGCGCGCCAGTTCGTGGTTTTCCAGCACGGCCACACGACGCCCCAATAGCGGCGCGGCGGGCAGGTCTTCGACGTCGTCACGGGTTTTGGGCAGGTTCAGGCTGATCCAGAATTCCGAACCTTCACCCGGCGTGCTGTCGACGCCGATTTCGCCGCCCATCTGCTCGATCAACCGCTTGGAAATCACCAGGCCCAAACCGGTACCGCCGGGCTGGCGCGACAGCGAATTGTCGGCCTGGCTGAATGCCTGGAACAGGGCGCGCACATCCTGGTTGGACAGGCCAATGCCGGTGTCTTGCACGCTGATGCGCAATTGCACGCTGTCTTCCTGCTCGTCCTCGATCATTGCCCGGGCCACAATGGTGCCTTCGCGGGTGAACTTGATCGCATTGCTGATCAGGTTGGTCAGGATCTGCTTGAGCCGCAGCGGGTCGCCCACCAACGCCAGGGGCGTGTCGCGGTACACCAGGCTTACCAGTTCGAGCTGCTTGGCATGCGCGGCGGGGGCGAGGATGGTCAAGGTGTCTTGCAGCAAGTCGCGCAGGTTGAAAGGCACGCTGTCGAGCACCAGTTTTCCGGCTTCAATCTTCGAGAAATCGAGGATTTCGTTGATGATGCCCAGCAGGTTATCCGCAGATTTTTCGATAGTGCCCAGGTAATCCAGCTGGCGCGGTGATAATTCGCTTTTTTGCAGCAAGTGAGTAAAACCGAGGATGCCGTTGAGCGGTGTGCGGATCTCATGGCTCATGTTGGCCAGGAACTCCGACTTGATACGGCTGGCTTCCAGGGCTTCCTTGCGTGCCAGGTCCAGCTCGATGTTCTGGATCTCGATGGTTTCCAGGTTCTGGCGCACGTCTTCGGTGGCCTGGTCGATGCTGTGTTGCAGCTCTTCCTGGGCATTTTGCAGGGTTTCGGCCATGCGGTTGATGCCAGACGCGAGCTGGTCCAATTCCTGGCTGCCCAGGGGTGGCAAGCGTGTTTCCAAGTTGCCGTCCTTGAGCTGCGCCACCGCTTGCTTGATCTGGCCAATCGGCGAATTGATGGTACGGCTGATACGCAGGGCGAGGGCGGCGGTGCACATCAGGCCGATGGCGATCAGCAGAAGGCTGGCGAACAGGCTGCGATAGCCGCGCAACAGCATGCCATTGTGGGACAGCTCGACTTCCACCCAACCCAGCAGCCGGTCGGCCTCATCGGGAATCAACTCGCCCGCCAGGTTGCGATGGCGGCCAAACACCGGCAGTAGATAGCGGGTGGCGTCGTTGCCGGAACGCTGTAACAGTTGCGAGCTGTTGCCGGTGGGTGGCTGGTTGAGCATGGTCGGGCCGGCGTGGGCCAGGGACGCGCGGTCTGGCGCCAGGAACGACACGGCGCGCACATCCGGTTGTTCCAGGGACTGGGTGGCGATACGCTCCAGCAGGTCGGTGTCCTTGTGGCCCATGGCTGGGGCCACCAGCGGTGCCAATTGCTCGGCGATCATTTCGCCGCGTTGCAGTAGCTGGGTCTGCAATTCCGAGAGTTGCATCCAGGTGAAATAGCCGCCCAACAACAGCGCCATCAGGCTGGTCGGTAATAAGGTCAGCAACAGTACGCGGCCTTTTATCCCCATTCTTCTAAGCACGCCACTCTCCTGCTACCACGTTGTTATCAATCATCCACGCCGGCATCCGGCCAGCGCCACCTGCGCAGTGTAGCCATTTGCGCGGCCTGGAATCTTGCAAATTAATGACATGCGGCAATCTTCGGGCCATTCGGCGCCGGGTGGCGATTGCCTGTGAACGTTTAATCTTGAATAATCAGTGATTGAGAATGACTTGCAGACGCTAATGACTCCCGCAGCAGTTGGCCTACCCAGTATCCTGACCATCGAAGATGACCCTGTGTTGGGCGCCTACGTGCACGAGCAACTGGGCCGCAGTGGTTTCCAGGTGACCTGGTGCCAGAACGGCCAGCAGGGCCTGCAACTGGCCCGCGCCCAGGCCTTCGACCTGGTGCTGATGGATATTCTGCTGCCGGGGCTGGACGGTTTGTCGATCCTCACTCATTTGCGCCAGAGCCACGCCATGCCCGTGATCCTGATGTCAGCCCTGGGCGCTGAAGCCGACCGTATCAGCGGTTTTCGCCTGGGCGCGGACGACTATTTACCCAAGCCGTTCAGCATGGTTGAACTGTGCGTGCGTATTGAAGCGATCCTGCGCCGCGTTGCCCTGGATCGCCGGCCCGAGCCGACGCGCGCCCCGGCACTTGAAGATGCCCGGGTGCTGCACTTTGATGATGAACGCTGCGATGTGTCCTGCCAGGACCAGTGGGCCGCGCTCACGCGCAGCGAATACCGCCTGCTGGAAACCCTGCACCGCAACGCCGAAGAAGTCCTCAGCAAAGCCTTCCTGTATCAGCAGGTGTTGCAGCGCGGTTATGCGCCCCATGACCGCAGCCTCGACATGCATGTCAGCCAGATCCGCCGCAAGCTCAAGGCCATCGGTTACATCGAGCGTGAAGTACGCACCGTATGGGGCAAGGGCTACGTGCTGAGCGGTCACGATGAAGGGCTTTGAGCGACTGCCCGGCAAGCACTCGTTGTTCTGGAAGCTGGCCTGCCTGTTGATCGCCTTCTGTTTGCTGATGATTTGGCTCAGTTGGTCGTGGGGCCGTTACATGGAACAGCAGAGCGCTTACCTGTCCGACAAGTCGCGGGAGATTCTCAATGGCTATGCCGCGGGTGCCGAACTGGCGTGGAGCACGCAAGGCAGCGCGGGCGTAGATGCCTGGCTGCAGCGGATGGCCGAGCGCGAAAGCACTTGGGTAGGGGTGATCGGTAACGACCTGCAGTCCCTGGGCAGCACGCCCTTGAGTGACAAGGAAAGCCAGCGCCTGACGTTTTTGCGTGGATTGGATTGGCCGGTCAGCCGGCATGTCATTGGTTTGCCCTGGATGAAAGTACCGTTTCCGGTCGACCCTGGCGCGGGGTCGCTGGTGATCGAGCTGCCGCAGCGCTTTATGCCTGGGCGCTATCAACTGTTCTGGCGGGTGGTCACCAATGGTGTGATCCCAGGTCTGTTTACCCTCTTGCTATGCATCGGCCTTTACCGGCTGTTGATCATGCCCCTCAATCAATTGCGCGAGCAGGCCAATGCCTGGCGTGCGGACCAACTCAATACGCGGATGTCCCTGGATGCCACCAGCCGCCAGGACGAACTGGGCGAGCTGGGCCGCGCCTTTGACCATATGTCCGAACGCTTGCAGGGCACGGTGCGTTTGCAGCAGCAGTTGCTGCGCGATATGTCCCATGAACTGCGCACACCGTTGAGCCGCCTGCGGGTAGCCTGCGACAGCGAGCAAGACCTGGCCAAGCTGCGCGAGCGCCTGGGTCGGGAAATCGACGCCATGCAGCGCCTGGTGGAAGACAGCCTGCAACTGGCCTGGCTCGACAGCGAAACTACACCGTTGCCCCAGGAAGATATTCAGCTCCAGGCCTTGTGGGACATATTGCGCGAGAATGCTTGTTTTGAAAGCGGTTGGTCCGCATCGCGCTTGCCGTGCCTGTTACCCGCGGACAGTTGGGTGCGTGGCAACCTCAATGCACTGGCCCAGGCCTTGGAAAATATCCTGCGCAACGCCATACGCCACTCGCCCCACGACGGCTGCGTGCAACTCGACGGATGTCGGGAGGGGGGCTATTGGCATATCTGGCTGCAGGATCAGGGGGCCGGGATTGCTGAGGATGATCTGGAGCGCATCTTCGCGCCCTTTACCCGCCTGGACGGCTCGCGGCCCGGCGATGGCGGTTTCGGCCTGGGCCTGAGCATTGCCCGCAACGCCGTGCAGCGCCAGGGCGGCCGCTTATGGGCGGAAAATACCGGGCGGGGTCTGCGGGTGCATTTGCGTTTGCTGGCCCGTTAGCGCTCAGCGCCGGCGCAGTTTGCGTTTTTTCCACTGGTGCGCCACCCACCAGCGCCAGTACGCCATGGTCAGGCAATAAGCCAAGGCGCCCAATACCACCCCCAATACCACCGAACCCAGCAGGAATGGCTGCCAAAGAGTGCTCAACTGGCCGCTGATCCATTCCCACGTAAGGTTATCGGGCAAGCTGCGTGGCGGCACATTCATCAGCCAGGCGCCGGTCATATAGGTACAGATGAACACCACCGGCATGGTGATGGGGTTGGTCAACCACACCAGGCTGATGGCGATAGGCATATTGCCGCGCACCGAAATCGCCAGGACCGCGGCAAGCAACATCTGCAATGGAATCGGGATAAACGCCGCAAATAAACCCACCGCCATGGCGCGAGCCACTGAGTGCCGGTTCAGGTGCCAGAGGTTGGGGTCATGCAGCAGCGTGCCAAGAAACTGTAATGACTTGTGTTCCCTGATACTGCTGGGATCGGGCATGTACCGTTTGAATAAGCGCCGGGGCATAAGGGGTCCAGGTCAATTCGAGGGGCAAGTATGCCCGGATTCTATAAACAGAAAATTCAGACTTTGTGACAAAACATCATAGGCGCTGTCGTTCAGCCGGCTAAGACTGAGTGGATCACTGGAAAAGGATGATCCATGAAGACAGGGATGTTGGCGTTGGCGCTGGGGTTGCTGGCGTTGCGGTGGTTACCGGTGTTGCCGCCTGGCGCCGGGTTGTCGGCAATGCTCGTGCTGGCCTTGATGCTGTTGCCTTTTCGGTCCTATCCCGTGGCGTTCTTTCTGGTGGGCTTGAGTTGGGCCTGTCTCAGCGCGCAGCGGGCGCTGGATGATCGGCTGCAGCCGGCCCTGGACGGGCAGACTCGCTGGGTGGAGGGGCGTGTGGTGGGCTTGCCTCAGCAGACGGGTACGGGCGTGCGCTTTGAACTGGCCGACGGCCGGTCGCGCAAGATTCGGCTGCCCAAACGTATCCGCGTGTCCTGGCACGGCGGGCCAGTGGTGAACAGCGGTGAACGCTGGCGTCTGGCGTTGACACTCAAGCGGCCTGCGGGCCTGCTCAATTTCCATGGGGTCGACCATGAAGCCTGGCTGCTGGCCCAGCGTATCGGTGCTACTGCAACGGTAAAAGACGGTGAGCGTCTCGCACCGGCCCGCAATGCCTGGCGCGATGCTGTGCGCCAGCGCCTGATGGCGGTGGATGCCCAAGGCCGCGAGGCGGGCTTGGCGGCGCTGGTATTGGGCGACGGTTCCGGCCTGGAGCCTGAGGATTGGCAGGTGTTGCAGGACACGGGCACGGTGCATCTGCTGGTGATTTCCGGGCAGCACATCGGCTTGCTGGCGGGGTTGATCTACGGCTTGGTCGCGATGCTGGCGCGTTATGGTTGCTGGCCCCGAACCTGGCCGTGGCTGCCGTGGGCGTGCGGTCTGGCATTTGGCGCGGCGTTGGGTTATGGGCTGCTGGCCGGGTTCGGCGTGCCGGTGCAACGGGCCTGCATGATGGTTGGCCTGGTGCTGCTGTGGCGTCTGCGTTTCCGCCATTTGGGAGTATGGTGGCCGTTGCTGCTGGCACTGAACGGCGTGCTGGTACTGGAGCCCTTGGCCAGCCTGCAGGTAGGGTTCTGGTTGTCGTTTGCGGCGGTCGCGGTGTTGCTGTTGGCGTTCGGCGGGCGCCTGGGGCCCTGGAGCGCCTGGCAGGTGTGGACCCGACCCCAGTGGCTGATTGCCATTGGTTTGTTTCCGGTGTTGCTGGTGCTGGGGTTGCCCATCAGCCTCAGCGCACCTGTGGCCAATCTCCTTGCCGTGCCTTGGATCAGCCTGGTAGTGCTGCCTTTGGCGCTGCTGGGCACGGCGTTGCTGTGGGTGCCGCTGGCTGGGGAGGGGTTGCTGTGGCTGGCCGGCGGTGCGCTGGACGGATTGTTTAAAAGCCTGGGGCTGCTGGCTGCGCAATTACCGGCCTGGGTACCCGCCGAGGTACCTTTGGGGTATTGGTTGGTTAGCCTGGCTGGCGCGGTGATTTTGTTGCTGCCCAAGGGGTTGCCGTTCCGGGTGCTGGGCTTGCCCATGCTGTTGATGGCTGTATTTGCGCCCAGGGAGTGGGTGCCCCACGGGCAGGTAGATGTGGTGCAACTGGACGTCGGCCAGGGGCAGGCACTGATCCTGCGCACCCGTCATCATACGTTGCTCTACGATGCCGGGCCGCGCTCGGGGCCTGTCGACCTGGGCGCACGCGTCGTGTTGCCGTCGTTGAAAAAGCTCGGGGTAGCCCAGTTGGACATGATGCTGCTCAGCCATGCCGATGCCGATCACGCGGGGGGGGCGGCGGCGGTGGCTCGGGGGTTGCCCGTCAAGCGTGTGGTGGGCGGTGAAACCGAAGGTTTGCCAGACTTTCTTGCCACCCAACCCTGTACCAGCGGCGAACGATGGGAATGGGAGGGTGTGTCATTTCAATTGTGGCAGTGGGCTGATGGGCTTGATGGCAATCCGAGGTCTTGTGTGTTGCAGGTTGAGGCCAGTGGGGAGCGCCTGCTGCTCACCGGTGACATTGATCGCGCCGCCGAACAGGCTTTTCTGGCCTCTTCGTTGGCGGTTCAGACCGACTGGCTGCAAGCCCCGCACCATGGCAGCCGCAGTTCGTCATCCTGGCCGTTCCTGCAACGGTTGGCACCCACATCGGTGTTGATTTCCCGCGGGCGCAGCAATACGTTCGGTCATCCCCATCCGCAGGTCCTGGAGCGCTACCACGTGCTGGGCAGCCGGGTTTACGACAGCGCCGAGCAGGGTGCCGTACGCTTGCGTCTGGGGGCGTTTCTGCCACCGATGGTTGCGCGCAGTCAACGCCGTTTTTGGCGCGAACCGTTACCGTAATCGCGTGTTACCAAAGACCCGAGCCGCAACAGGCGGGTGTGTAGCCGACGAACCCCGCTGTCGAACCTATATGATAAAGTGGCGCACTTTTTCGAGGGGGCATTCACTGTGTGGGAATTGGTCAAATCCGGCGGCTGGATGATGTTGCCGATCATTCTGAGTTCCATCGCTGCACTCGGCATCGTTGCCGAACGCCTGTGGACCCTGCGCGCCAGTCGCGTCACCCCTGAGCATCTGCTGGGGCAGGTCTGGGGCTGGATCAAGAACAAGCAGCTCGACAAGCAGAAACTCAAGGAGCTGCGCGCCAATTCGCCGCTGGGTGAAATCCTCGCCGCCGGTCTGGCCAATTCCAAGCATGGTCGCGAGATCATGAAGGAGTGCATTGAAGAGGCGGCCGCCCGGGTCATCCATGAACTGGAACGCTACATCAACGCCCTTGGCACCATCGCCGCCATGGCGCCGTTGCTCGGTTTGCTCGGCACAGTACTCGGCATGATCGATATCTTCAGCTCGTTCACAGGCTCGGGCATGACCACCAACGCAGCGGTCCTGGCCGGGGGGATCTCCAAGGCGTTGATCACCACCGCAGCCGGCCTGATGGTGGGTATCCCTTCGGTCTTCTTCCACCGTTTCCTGCTGCGTCGCATTGATGAACTGGTGGTCGGCATGGAGCAGGAAGCCATCAAGCTGGTGGAGGTGGTGCAGGGCGACCGTGATGTAGACCTGGTCGAGGGCAAAGCGTGAAATTTCGCCGCAAGCAACGGGAAAATGTTGATATCAACCTCGCGTCGTTGATCGATGTGGTGTTCATCCTGCTGCTGTTTTTTGTCGTGACCACTACCTTCACCCGCGAAACCCAGTTGCGTGTCGACCTGCCTGAAGCGGTGAGTGGCTCGCCTGCCGAAGACCAGCAAGTCAAACAACTGGACATCGCTATCAGCGCCGAAGGGGTGTTTTCGGTGAATAACCAGTTGATGGAGAAAAATGACCTTGCCAGCCTGATGGAGGCGTTGCAGAAGGAGTCTGGTGGCGACACCCAGTTGCCGCTGTCCATCAGCGCTGATGGCAAAACCCCGCACCAGGCCGTGATCACCGCCATGGACGCTGCCGGCAAGCTCGGTTTCAGCCATTTGCGCATGACCACCGTCGAGGCGGCGAGCCCGCCCTGATGGCCATCTCCGACCGTTTACTCAAGGCATGGTACGAAGGTCATCCAGCACTAATGTTGCTGCGACCGCTGGAATCGCTGTATCGCTGCGTGGTTCAACGTAAGCGTGCGCGCTTCGTGGCGGGCGAGGGCGAGATTTATCAGTCGTCTGTGCCAGTGATCGTGGTGGGCAATATTACAGTGGGAGGCACCGGCAAGACGCCTTTGATCCTGTGGTTGATCGAGCACTGCCGACGCAGCGGCTTGCGCGTAGGAGTGGTCAGTCGAGGCTACGGTGCCAAGCCGCCGCAGTTGCCGTGGCGGGTCGAGGCCGGCCACAGTGCCGAGGTGGCCGGTGATGAACCCTTGCTGATCGTGCAGCGCAGCGGTGTACCGCTGATGATCGATCCTGATCGCAGTCGTGCGGTAAAGGCCCTGCTGGCCTGCGAGCCCCTGGACCTGATCCTCTCCGATGACGGCCTGCAGCACTACCGCCTGGCCCGCGATCTTGAACTGGTGCTGATCGATGCCGCCCGTGGCCTCGGTAACCGCCGGTGCCTGCCTGCCGGGCCGTTGCGCGAACCGGTGGAGCGCCTGCAGAGTGTGGACGGGGTGCTTTATAACGGTGCCGTTACAGACCGTGAAAATGGCTTTGCCTTCCGCCTGCAGCCCACAGCGCTGGTCAACCTGCACAGCGGCGAACGCCAGCCGGTCACCTATTTTCCGCAGGGCCAGCAGGTGCATGCGGTGGCCGGAATAGGCAATCCGCAACGTTTCTTCAATACCCTTGAAACGCTACACTGGCAGGCGATACCCCATGCTTTTGCCGATCACGCGCCCTACAGCGCCGAGGTCTTGAATTTTACCCCGTCATTGCCGCTGGTCATGACCGAAAAGGACGCGGTGAAGTGCCGCGCCTTTGCCCAGCCCGACTGGTGGTACCTTGCGGTGGATGCGGTACCGTCGCCGGCGTTCGTCGCCTGGTTCGACACGCAGCTGATGCGTCTGTTGCCCAACCGTCTTTTGCCTTAAAACGCTTTTTTCCAGGAAACATTCATGGACACCAAACTGCTCGATATCCTTGCTTGCCCGATCTGCAAAGGCCCGCTCAAGCTCAGCGCCGACAAAACCGAGCTGATCAGCAAAGGTGCCGGCCTGGCTTACCCTATCCGTGACGGCATCCCGGTCATGCTCGAAAGCGAAGCCCGCACCCTGACCACCGATGAGCGCCTGGATAAATGACCACCGCCTTTACCGTTGTCATTCCCTCGCGCTATGCCTCGACCCGTCTGCCGGGCAAACCGTTGCAAATGATCGGCACCAAGCCGATGATCCAACTGGTGTGGGAGCAAGCGTGCAAGAGCAGCGCCGAACGGGTGGTGGTGGCCACCGATGACCCGCGTATTATCGAGGCGTGCAAACGCTTTGGTGCCGAAGCGGTCCTGACCCGCGAAGACCATAACTCCGGCACTGATCGCCTGGCCGAAGTCGCCACTCAGCTGGGTCTGGCACCCGACGCGATCGTAGTGAACGTGCAGGGTGACGAGCCATTGATACCGCCGGGTGTCATCGATCAGGTCGCTGCCAACCTCGCGGCCCATGGCGAGGCGCGTATGGCGACCCTGGCCGAACCGATCGAAGACATCGAGACGCTGTTCAACCCGAACGTGGTGAAAGTGGTCAGCGACATCAACGGCCTGGCACTGACGTTCAGTCGCTCCACCTTGCCGTGGGCGCGGGATGCCTTTGCCAAGAATCGCGACGTGTTGCCGGAGGGCGTGCCATATCGCCGCCATATCGGCATCTATGCCTACCGCGCCGGTTTCCTGCGCGACTTCGTCAGTTGGGGCCCGTGCTGGCTCGAGAATATCGAGTCCCTGGAACAACTGCGTGCCCTCTGGCACGGGGTGCGTATCCACGTGGGCGATGCGTTGGAAGCACCGCCAGCCGGTGTCGACACCCAGGAAGACCTCGAACGCGTCCGTCGCCTGCTGGGCGCCTGATGGAAGTTCTGTTTGTATGCCTGGGCAATATCTGCCGCTCGCCAACCGCTGAAGGCATCTTGCGCCATAAGTTGCGTGAAGCAGGCTTGGCTGGCCAGGTTGAGGTGGCGTCTGCTGGCACCGGAGAATGGCATATCGGCAACCCGCCGGACCAGCGCAGCCAGCGTGCGGCGCTGGCGCGCGGCTATGACTTGTCGGGCCAGCGTGCCCAGCAGGTTTCCCGTGCTGATTTTGCCCGCTATGACCTGATCCTGGCCATGGACAACAGTAACCTGCGCAACCTCAAAGCCATGCAGCCAGGGCAGGGCAAGGCGGAGCTGGATTTGTTCCTGCGTCGCTTTGATGGCGAAGTGGACGAGGTGCCAGACCCTTACTATGAAGGTGAGCAAGGTTTCGAACGGGTCCTTGACCTGATCGAACGCGCCTGTGACTTATTGGTGATCGAATTGAAGGGGCGGTTATGACCTTGCAAGTGCGTGCGCAGGTATCGCTCAAGCCATTCAACAGCTTTGCCATTGATGTGAGCGCGCAATTATTTGCCGAGGCCCACAGTGATGCTGACGTGCGCGAGGCCATCGCCTATGCCGCCGCACATGCGGTGCCGTTGCTGGTGATCGGTGGCGGCAGCAATTTGCTGCTGACCCAGGACGTTCCGGCGCTGGTGTTGCGTATGGCGACCCAAGGCATTCGTGTGCTGAGCGATGATGGCACGCACGTGGTTGTCGAAGCCGAAGCGGGAGAAGCCTGGCATCCGTTCGTGTTGTGGACGCTTGAACACGGCTTTTGCGGCCTGGAAAACCTCAGCCTGATCCCCGGCACTGTCGGTGCCGCGCCGATGCAAAACATCGGCGCCTATGGCGTAGAGATCAAGGATGTCTTCGCCGGCCTCACTGCCCTGGATCGCCAGACGGGCGAGCTGCGGGAATTCAGTCTCGACGAATGCAAGTTCGCCTACCGTGACAGCCTGTTCAAGCACGAAGTCGGGCGTTGGCTGATCCTGCGGGTACGCTTTTCCCTCAGCCGTGCCACTCACCTGAAACTCGACTACGGCCCGGTGCAACAGCGTCTGGTTGCGCAGGGCATCACCCACGCCACGCCAAGCGATGTGAGCCGCGCGATCTGCAGCATTCGCCGCGAGAAACTGCCAGACCCGGCAGAGCTGGGCAATGCGGGCAGCTTCTTCAAGAACCCACTGGTGTCCCAGGCCCTGGCGATTGAACTGCAAAGCCAGTATCCGGACCTGGTGGCCTACCCTCAGGCAGACGGCCAAATGAAACTCGCCGCCGGCTGGCTGATCGACAAGGCCGGTTGGAAGGGGTTCCGGGAGGGCGATGCGGGCGTGCACAAGATGCAAGCGCTGGTACTGGTCAACTACGGCACCGCCACCGGGCAAGAGATTGCCCAGCTTGCGCTACGCATCCAGCAAGATATCTTCAAGCGCTTCAAGGTCGAGCTGGAAATGGAACCCAATCAGTACTGAGCTTTATCTGCTCTGAAAATGAAAATGCCCCGTATCTCGCGATACGGGGCATTTTTATTGCTGCGATTGATCAGTCATCGCGGCTCATGATGCCGAAGATCTGCAACAGGCTGATGAACAGGTTGTAGATCGATACATAAAGGCTGATGGTCGCCATGATGTAGTTACGCTCACCGCCGTGGATGATGGCGCTGGTCTGGAACAGGATGCACACCGAGGAAAACAGCACAAAACCCGCGCTGATCGCCAGTTGCAGGCCGCTGATCTGGAAGAACATGCTGGCCACCACCGCCGCCAGCAACACGAAGAAACCTGCGGTGATGAAGCCACCCAGGAAGCTCATGTCCTTACGGCTGATCAGCACGTAGGCCGACAGACCACCAAACACCAGGGCCGTCATGGCAAATGCCGAGCTGACCACTTCCGCACCGCCGGCCATGCCCAGGTAACGGTTGAGGATCGGGCCGAGGATAAAGCCCATGAAACCGGTCAAGGCAAACGCCGACACCAGGCCCCAGGCCGAGTCACGCAGCTTGTTGGTCAGGAAGAACAGACCATAGAAGCCGATCAACACGACAAAGATATTCGGGTAACCGACGCGCATCTGCTGGGCCACGTAAGCCATCACGCCGCTGAATGCGAGGGTAAGGGCGAGCAAGCCGTAGGTGTTGCGCAACACGCGGCTGACTTCAAGCTGCTCAGCCTGCGCGTTGCCATTCACTGCGTAATTCTGTTCGCGCATGGCGACACTCCTTCAGTTTTGAAACGTTCAGTCGCAAAGATCATAACAGACGCCTTGTAACAAGCGATGCAGAGAGTTTGACAGTGTGTTTCATTCGGGTATTATGGCGCCCGCTGACACGGGATGGGCTACTATAATCCCGTGATGCACAAGGGAAATTGGCAGAGTGGTTGAATGCACCGGTCTTGAAAACCGGCGAACGTTAATAGCGTTCCCAGGGTTCGAATCCCTGGTTTCCCGCCAAAATTTACACGAAAGCCCCGCGATTGCGGGGCTTTCGTGTTTAAGGGGTTTGGGTGGAGCGCTACGGTTTTTGAGGGGCGTTCCGAAACTTTCGGGTAGGCGTTCCGAAACTTTGCCTATTTTGATGGTTTAGCAGTAGCGCCAATCCTCCTGTAAACCCGCTTTGTGATCTCCTGCTTACTGTGTCCCAGTAGCAGGCTTGCGTCGCCAATATCGATGATTTCCGATGCTGCTTTCGGTCGGATGTCGCGAAACTGAAAACCGCCAATCTTCGCGGCGAGGAGCGGATCGCCCTCTTCGATTGCTTTGGCACAAGCTTTCTCCCGCGCCTTATCCCAGCGCAAGCGCAGCATTCCCTTCGTCATTCGCTTTCCGTGCCTGTTTATCAGCAGGTACTTCGAGACGTGGCCGGCATTCCTCTCCGTAATTTCCCGAATCAACCTGCCCAAGCTGTTTTCTCCCTCCTCTGTGTACATCAGGATCCTAAGCTTAAGCCCTGTCTTGCCTTGCGTGACCAAGAAGTAATCGCCCTCAATGTCGTCCCTGCGCATGACGATCACGTCTGCTGGCCGCTGGCCTGTCAGGTAGCCCAGGTCCATGGCTTCCTTGAGTTCCGGCTCAGCCATCCCGTAGACCGCATCCCAAACCGCGGCGTTGGCATAGTAATCACGTGGCGTTTCCTTGTTCTTGCGGATGCCCTGGCACGGATTCTCCCGCTCGGTAAGGCCCCATTCCCGCGCCATGTTGAACACGTGGGAGAGTAGGGCGATCTCCCTATTGGCCCGTACCTTGGCTGTACGGGCGTCGCGGTATCCGGCGATATTGGCTGGTGTGATTGAGTCGATGGGCGCCCCGTCAAACATGGGCCGCAATTGTTTGAGCTCGGCTAGGTTATCCTTCTGGGTACGCTCGCCTTTTTTCGGAATGACGTCGCGAACGTATCGATCAAAGATCCCCTTCATCATCGTCAGATCGGCTGGCTTTTCCTTGGACTCAAGCTCTGCCCACTTCAATCGGGCTTTGCTCAAGTCTCCCCCAAGCGGGATTTCCTTACCCGTTGAGTCTCTGTAGTAATAACCAACCCACACTTTACCGTTCTTGCGAGGGCGCTTTCTCCGCACCATTCCCGGCGGTAAGTCCCTGTTCTCAGTGTTTCGAGGTCGCATCTCAGTTCACCCTGGAGAAGTCAGGTGTCCAAGCTGGTCGCGGCGGCATGCTCTGCTCTGCAGACGTTGGATTGGTCATGCCAAGCTTCATGCGAGCGTACATGCGTCCGACCAATGGGCGGCCACCACGGCTCTCAACGAATACCCAATTGCGGTCGTTGAGCCATCTCCGTTGATGGGCTCGCTGCTTGTATCCAGTAAGGTCGGCCAGTTCTTCGTCCGAGAAAATTTCAGTTTCTAAAGTTCTAGTGCGTGAATGATGCGTATACCCCACGGCAGGCTGCGCGAGCGGGCGTTCCTGAGCGTTTAGCGTTGCATCAGCGAGCGCTGCCCTGCGCAGCTTTTCGTGGGGTACAAATGCCTCGGCAGTGGCGCTGGAAGGAGCAGTAATGCCTGCTGCTGCGCAGCAGAGACTGTTTGTTTCTAGCGTGTCGCCACCATTGGCTGTGCGGAGCAAAGCGGGCAGGGCGTTGGTGTTGTCTTGGTGGTTCTTCATGCCGCTTTCCTCCGGTGTTCGATAGCGAGTTGGTCCATCAGGCGCTGGTGATAGGTGAGTCGAGCTTCTGCTGCAGGCCAAGGGCGGATGGTTTCGGCCATGGGTTCGATGCCGACCAAGCAATCCCAGATAGCCGGATCGGTTGGCATGAGGTCTCGGCGTTCGGTCGCCAGCGCAATCAAGTCGGCCTTGTAGATGCAGGCGGGGAGTTCTGGAGCGATGTCGAACCGCTCGCAAATGCGCCACCAGATGCAGTCCTCGAAGTGCTGGTAAGCGCTAATCCACTGCTTGAGTGGCCGAGTCATGTCACCCACGTATGCCTCGGCGGCATCGTGGAGCAAGGCCGCGAGCTTGTACTCTTCCGGCACCTGCTCGGCGACGATGCAGCTGTGTTGGGCCACGCTGTAGAACTCGAGGGTGTGGCCGTTGAAGCGGCACAGGTGGGCCAGCGAGTGCGAGATGTCCCGTGGGTCGATCATGTCGGCGTCGGGCTCGAACAGATCAAAGCGCTTGCCAGTGGAGGTGAGGATCCAGTTCATGCGGCTTCCCCCTTCAGTTCGAAACGATCCATCAGCGCAGCCATGTTCAGTGCTTTTTCACGTAGGGCAAGTGCCTGAGTTGCTTGGCTTTCGGATCTAACGGCGCGGAAAGTGTCTGCGGCGAGCTTCAGCTTTTCGGCAATGGCGAGAAGTGTGTAACGGTCTTGCGGTTCCCGGCTCAATAGGAGTTCAGTTCGCATGCATTGATCTGACATTTCTTTGATAGAGGCTGCGTATGCGGCTGAAGCTTCGTCCCGGCCCAAGACGTAGCCGTCGGAATAGCCTTCTTCATAGCCCTCATTTTTGCCGTCAGTAAGGCCGCCTCGATACCCGACCCAATAGAGGATACCGGCGGCGATTACGATGCTGATCAGTGCGCAAATTTGAATTGCAGTCATGTGGTGTGCTCCTGGTAGTTTCGTGGCTGGTGGTGGTAGCCGTCTGGGTTACTGGTGTTGCTCGGTTGAATCGTTTTGTGGCCGGGGCATGTCTTCGTCCGCTCGGTAAGCGCGGATGTCGATCAGTGCTGCGACGTGTTTGATGTGGGCATACCGGATAGCCTTGACGCTGTGGTCCAAGGTTGTCACCGGCAGTTGAATACGCCCGCTGTTGATCGCCTCGGTGAAGGTCTTCTCGTTGAGGTTCTTGAAGTAATGCACGCGCAGCTTTTCCAGGGGGATAAGCACGTCGCCGAAGAGTTGATGCAGCATCTCGACTGTTGCGCTATCCGGCGCGGGTTGCAGCCGTAGCGGTGTTTGACTGTTGTTGCTCATGGGCAGCTGCCTCCTTGCGTTTGAGTCGTGAGGGGTGGTTCCAGGCATTTAGGCAGTGGCGTTTAGTCAGCTCCCGCAGATGCTCCGGCACTTCGAGGAGCGCGGCATTGCGCTCCTCGCGTGTGTGCATGGCGACGATCTGGCGGGCGTACTCCCTAGGCCACGTCACGGTTATCTGCCGGGATGGCTGGCAGTTCGAGGCCCAGCTGACTTGCCAGCCAGGGCATACCGGCTTGCCGGACCTTCGTCGACTGGCTGTATTGCATTCCGGCCGTCTCGTGGTACCAGTTGCCGTTCTTGATCCGCAGGTATTCTCGGTCACGTACAGGGAACGCCGGGAGGTTGCGGTCAGTGAGCAAGCCCTTATCACGCATAAGCGCAATCAGTTTGGGCCGGGTGAGGCCGAAGTACTTGGCGGCTTTAACCAGGCTACGTTCCATCTCCGCCTCCTAGGCTGCATGCGCGGCTGGAGTCGCCACGGCTGCCAGGTGAGTGATGGACTCGGCCACCATGGAGTAGATCTCCACGTCACTGCCATACACCGTGAAGCACTTGGTACGTGGCTTCCTGACGCCGATGCTCATGATGGTGGTAATGCCAGTGCGGGTCTTGTTGCGATGGATTGCCAAATTGATCGGTTGCTCAAAGCCCATTTCGAGGCTGAGCACGCCGCCGGTTTTTACTAGGTCGAACACACGTTGCTTGTGTTCAGTCTCGAATACGCCGTAGCGGCGATCTGAGTGCGGCAAAGACGACGGATCGGTTGGGCTGGTTGGCCCGTTGACGATCTCTTCAATGAAGTCCGCAAGCTTAAGGTGCATCTTCTTACTATTGGTCAGGGTCAGCGTGTGGCGTTCGCAGCCCAACTCAATAGTGAAGTGCGTGTCTGCTTTGCGGCGCTCGACTTTCAGGCGGAAGGCTAGGGCCTCACGCTGAACTTCGGCACGCAGCAGGTGGTTGAAGGTTTCGGTTAGGTTTACTTGGGCCTTGAGCAGGGTCAAGGTGCGGTTGTCGAGTTTGTACTTGCTCATGCAGCTTGTCCTCCGCCGTTCGGATCGAATGGAGCGGGCGCGGAGCGCTGCTGAGGCTTGGATTTGGACGCGATGAACGTGCAGCCCAAATCTTGCGCCAGGCGGCGGATTTCAAAGATTCTGGAGGGATTAGCAGCGGCTGGGTGGACGTGCAGGGTTGCTGTGGTGTGCATGGTGTTGCCTCGCTCTGTGGTGGAAGAGTGAGATGAATATCAACCAATGGTTGCGATAAGTCAACTGTCGGTTGATTTCAGCTGTTTTTTGCGATTCTCCAGTAGGTCCATTGAGAACTCGATGATATGTTTTGAATCTTCCTCGCTTGTTTTTACCTGAGATTTATACAATTTTGATTTATAGACGGAGTTAATAATTGAAGCTCAAGAACTCGATGCTAGAAATTCCGGAAGATAATATATTCTTTAACGACAAGTTTTCTCGTAAGGAAAGCGTAGGGAATTTGACGCGTTTATTGAAAAATGTATCTTCACCACTCGTATTGTCAGTTAACGCTCCGTGGGGAGCAGGAAAGACTACTTATATGAGAATGCTTCACGCGAACTTGAAGGAGCTGGAATGTAAGTCAATATACTTTAGCGCATGGGAAACGGATTTTGCAATCGACCCATTGCTTGCTTTTTTAGGGGAGATGAATATCGGTCTTGAGGGTTTCCTGACCGGTAATCCAAAGAAGCGAAAAGCTTGGAAAAAGGTGAAGGAGGTAGGAGTACACATTCTGCGGAGGGGCGTCCCTGTCGGAGTTAAGCTTGCGACAATGGGCATAATCGATACTGATAAGATAATAGAAGGAGAAGCTGGAAAGTTGTCGGAGGCTCTATCTAAAGATGTTGTGGAACAGTACACGAAGGATAAGGGGTGTATTGCTGAATTCAAAAAGAATGTAGCAGAGGTAATTGCGGGGCAGGGCGAAATTAAGGAAAAGCTTTACATATTCGTTGATGAGCTAGATCGTTGCCGCCCGACATACGCGATTGAATTGCTGGAGAGAATTAAGCACCTCTTAGACGTTGAGGGCCTGATCTTTATTTTGGCGCTCGACAAGGTTCAGTTGGCTCACAGTGTTCAGGCTGTATATGGGGCTGATTTCGATGCGCTCGGATATTTGAAACGGTTTATAGATATTGAATTTTCTTTGCCGACTAACGACAGTAACCAGTTTGTAAGGCATTTATTTACACATCTAGAACTGGATAAATATTTTTCTACTCGAAAGCGTGGTGATTTCATCTACGATCGAGAGCATGTAATCGGAGCCATTAAGGCCGTCAGCTATCACATGTCTCTCAGGAGTATCGAGCAACTGGTTTCTAAGATAAAATTAATTACGTTAACGGTCCGTGATAACGAATATTTCTTTCCTGAATTGATAGTGTTTTTGCTTGTAATTAAAGACAAGTATCCCGATGTTTACGCCTCGCTATCAAGTGAGGAGGGTGGCGCAGATGATGTGTTATCTTTAATAGAGGTCGTTATGCCCGGGAATGATGATTCTAGTATTTGGGCTAGGCAGTCTGTTGAAGCTTTAATACTTGCAGGCAAGTCGTACAGTGCGAAGGCTTGGTACGCAAAGCGTGTCGCTTTACTTCGAGATACTGCTGGGCCTAATAACAATGTTGAGCAGCATCCAGGAAATGCTGCAAGGGTGATTGAATTGGTCGAGCATTTTACTCGAGGCGGGAGAGGCATATCGCTGAGTAAAGTGTTGAATCGTATCGATATGCTTTCAGATTTTAATTTTGAATAATTAATCGCTAGTGTTTCGTCGCTCACTCCGGGATAAAAGAACCAACTACTTTTCCGCAGATGTGCGTTTCTTCCGTAATATCAATGATTGGGTATTGCGGATTAATTGGCCTCAAAAATTGTCTTCCTGCGTCTTCCACCAGAATTTTAAACGTAGCCTCATTCGTTCGCGGTACACGGGCGATCACTCGATCGCCGGTCTTTGTTTCAGCTTCCGGATCTACAAAAATTATGCATCCTGCTGGATAGCTACGACCAGGCCCCGGATTTGTCATAGAGTCTCCCATCACTTTCAACGCATAACCGGCAGTACTAATAGGTACGGGACATGAAAGCCAAGATTCACCGTCCGGCTGAACAAAATTTGCCTCACACCATGCCCCCGCTTGTACCCACGAAATCAGCGGGACTTTTCCAAACCGGCGAGTAACATCGCGGACATTACTGTCATGCCCGCTAAGGTGATGAACGTTACTTTCTGATCCCTGCCCCTTAGGCATAACGCCGTATTCTAGCCATTCTCTCCGCACGTTGAGCCACGCGCACAGTGCGACCATGCTGTCAGGTTCAGGTACAGCATCGCCGTTCAGCCATTTACTCACGGCCTGAGGGCTCTTATCTACGCCTGCCTTTTTCAAATGCTTATGGATATCCACCCCACGACCACGGGCGCGCACGCCAGCGTCGTCGAGTGCTTCGTGAAGGCGCGCCGTGAAAGCTGCCCGTAATTCGTTCTTATCAACCATGAGTTGATACTCTCACAGGGGTTGCGCAATAGTCAGTTGATGTTAATATCAACTTCGAGTTGATAATTTGAGGTTGCCATGTTGGATCCCACAGATTTCCCCAATGCCATCGCGTTCGCATTCGAAGCAGTAGGAGGCATCGGGGCTGCGGCTAAGGTATGCGACAGGAGTTACCAAGCACTCAATAAATGGCGCTTGGCTGCCAGCCTCCCACGTACCGATTACACCGGTGAAACCCACTATGCAGCGCTTCTAGCTACCGCTGCAAAGCAAAAGGGCAACGCATTTGAGGCTGCTTGGCTTCTTAATGCGTCGGCGCCGCAGAAAGCTGCAGCGTAAAAGAAAAAGGCGGCCTAAGGGCCGCCCAGTTCCTCCCGGCACACACCACCACAGTGCTGTCGGGTCGCGACGAAGGTAGGAGGGCACACCACATGCAAACCACCTCCCTTTATCGCGCTGCCAAGACACGGATGTCTTGGGTTGCTGCCTTTTCCACCACAGATTAGGCAGCTGTTGCGCCAGAGGTGAGCAACGGACTGTTCGCCTCGGCACGGTGCCGGTTTTGATCCCTAAGATCTGGCCGGCGTTTGGGCCCTTTCAAGCCACGCGGCAAATGTAACACCACTACACGCCGCGCGGCACTGGCAACTTATAAGGATTAATGCCATGAGCCGAATCGCTCTGAGTTGCGTTGATCGAGCACAACGGGAAGTCCTGACGCTCGAATTAGCGCTGTACCACGCCGCGCGGGATTATCCAGGCGGTGCAGCTGCAATCGCAGCTACGACGGGCCGTAATGCCACCACGCTGCAGCACAAGCTGTCACCTACCCATCCTTCGCACGCCGTCAACATCCAGGAATTCGGCGAGATCCTCGAACTGACCAAGGATCGTCGCATTCTCGATGCGGTGCACGCCCTTGTTGGCGACACGATCTGGCAGGAACTGGCTGAGGCGTGCACCAACGACATGCCTGAGACACTTACCACGGGTATCGCCATGTTTTTCCGGCAGGTCGCCGATTTGTCCGAAACTTGGGCTAAGCATATTGGTGATGGCAAGGTCGATGACCGAGAGTTGGCTGAGATACGTCAGCTTGTGTTTCGCGGGATCCAGGGTTTGCTGGGCATGTATAACCGCGCCCGTTACGTCAATCAGACGACTTGTGGGGTGGACCGTGGCTGATATCGCGGACTTCGCAAATGACCTGGTGCAAGAGCGCATCGATCAGGCCGTTGCTGCACGCTTGGCGCTGATGTCCAGTACGGCACAGCACTCTCTAATGTTCTGTGATGAGTGCGACGAACCTATTCCTGAGGCGCGCCGCTTGGCACAACCCGGTTGCACGCTCTGCATTGGGTGTAAAACCGCTGATGATCTGAGGGCTTCCCGTTATGCTCGATGACGTGCTCAATCAGTTCGCGGACTACGGTCTCGAACCCGCTCAGCCCCTCGTATTCGGAAAGCTCACCCGCTGCAAAACCACCCAGGACAAAGGGAAGGAAAAGAACGGTTGGTACGTCATTCACGAACACCGCACTGAAAAGAACGAGATCCTGATCTTCGGCAGCTTCGGTGATTGGCGCTCCGGCGACACCCAGAAGATCAAGATCAAGCCCGGACGCATGAGTCCCGAAGAGCGCGAAGTCATGCGCGCTCGCCAGGAGGACGCCAAGCGTAAGGCCGCCGAGATCACGGCCAACGCGTCACGCCGAGCAGCCAACCGCGCCGCCGGCCTGTTCAAGCGCATGCCCGAAAAGGGCAAGAGCGCCTATCTAGATCGAAAGCAAATCGTTGGATTCAAGGTTCGCTATGCGCCCCGTACCGGCGCTTTTTTAGTGCCCATGTGCAACGTGCGCGACCAGATTGTCGGCCTGCAGGTGATCTTTCCTGCGAAGCAAGAGGACACCGGGCGAGACAAAGCGTATTGGCCTTACGGCATGTCGAAGGAAGGCGCCTTCCACCTGATCGGCCCACACCCTGAACCGGGCGAGCCAGTGCTGGTGTGTGAGGGCTACGCCACCGGCGCAAGCCTGCACATGGCGACTTCGCTCACCGTCGCCATCGCCTTCGATGCGGGCAACCTGCTGCCGGTCTCCAAGGCCATGCGCGAGCGTTTCCCTGGCTGTCCGCTGATCATCTGCCGGGACGACGACTGGAAGACCAAGCGCCCCAACGGTGACCCTTGGAACCCAGGTGAAGAGAAAGCCAACAACGCCGCGCTGGTTGTCGGCGGTCAAGTCGTTGCCCCGGTGTTTTCCGGCGAGCGCGAGATCAAGTGGACCGACTTCAACGACCTGCACGTCGCCGAGGGGTTGGAGGCCGTCCGCCGCCAGGTGCTTGCGGTGGTTAAGCCTCCTGCAGCGGGTGGCTGGAAGGACCAACTGGCGCGCACCGAAAACGGCTCCCTGATCGCGCACATGCAAAACGTTGAGCTGATCTTGGGCAATGACGAACGCTGGGCCGGTGTCATCGGCTACAGCGTGTTCAGCTCCAAGATCGTCAAGCTTCGGTCTGCGCCCTTTGGCGGCGGTGCGGGCGACTGGGCTGACATTGACGATATGCGAGTGATGAAGTGGCTCGCGCAGCAATACAACCTGCGGGTCAAGGCGTCCCATGTGATCGAGGCGGTCAGCGTGGTTGCCCACGACCATGCATTCCATCCGGTGCGCGAGTACCTGGAAAAGCTGGAATGGGATCGCGTGCCACGCATTGAAACCTGGCTAACCGACGTGCTGGGCGTTCAGGCCAGTGAGTACTCGGCCAAGGTCGGTAAGCGCTGGCTTATCTCGGCCGTCGCCCGTGTGATGCGTCCGGGCTGCAAGGCCGACTCCGTGATGATCCTCGAAGGCGGGCAGGGCGCCGGTAAGTCCACGGCCATGGGCGTCCTCGGCGGCGAGTGGTTCATGGACACGCCCTTTGCCCTCGGTGACAAGGACAGCTTCCAGGCGATTCGCGGCAAGTGGATCGTCGAGCTGGGCGAGCTGGACAGTTTCAACAAGGCGGAAAGCACCAAGGCCAAACAGTTCTTTTCCGCGTCCACCGACACCTACCGCGAGAGCTACGGCCGCAGAACGAATGACGTGCCACGCCAGTGTGTTTTCGTGGGCACCACCAACCAAGAGGAGTACCTCAAGGACGCCACGGGCAACCGCCGTTACTGGCCGGTGTTCTGCAACAAGGTCGACCTGGAGCAATTGCGCGAGATCCGCGATCAGCTGTGGGCTGAGGCGCTGTTCTGCTTTGAAGCGGGCGATATCTGGTGGGTGAATAAGGAAGAATCCAAGATGTTCGCCGAGGCTCAAGACGAGCGCTTTGTGGTGGATGAGTGGGAAGGGCCAATCCTGGCCTGGATGGAAGAGTCGCAGATCGGGGAAACCGCCACCGGCAACGAGATCCTGACCCAGGCGTTGAAACTAGACTTCGGCCATTGGGGCAAACCCGAGCAGATGCGGGTCGGGGCGATCATGCACCGGTTGGGCTGGCGCAAGCGGCGTATGCCCGCGCTGCCAAAAAGCGGAGTGCGTCCATGGGCCTATGAAAAGCCTGCGGGGTGGGGGCGTGCGTCTGCGTTGCAGCAGGCGGTGATCGAGGAGCCTTGCTTCGATGATTAAGCGAATCGACGAGATGCTCAAACTCTGGGCGCAGGATCTGCATTCGCCTGCGCCAGACGGTGCTGGCGGGCCGAGTGGCGGCAACATGATCGCCATGCTGATTGAGTGCAAAGGGGAGTTGATACGCGGCACGCGTGGTAGTCGGGTGCTGCTGGATGAATCGGCGGATATCGAGTTGATCGTCAACAAACACTTGGCGCCCGAGCTGGCCCTAGTAGTGATGGAACACTACTGCAACCACGAGAGCTTCCTCTCACAGAAAATGCTTCATTGCGGTTGCAGTGCGCCGACCTATTACCGTCGGCTACACGATGCCCATGTATCCATCGCCGGCATGCTGATGGGGAAGGCTGCATGATCTTCGGCGTCACTCCGCGTACTTCTGTCCTACTGTCCCGCCTTGTCCGACTGCCATTTTGCGCAGTTGGACAGGCGCAGGCCGCGCCGTTGCCGGGCTGTCCTACTGTCCAACCTTTACCCGCCCCACGCACACATGAGCATAGGGGGCACGTAGTCGCGCCCATGGCGCGCACGCGTGCTTTTAACTTTCTCTCTATACACAAGAGAAAAGTAAAAAAGGTAGGACAGTAGGGCAGAGCCCCGTATTTAGGCGCCTGTAGCTGTCCTACCTCCATCCAGAATAGTGGGACAAGTAAGACAGGGCACCAGAAGCGATAGCCGATTGAATGCGTTGTCCCTCCGTTGCACCTGCGTCATACCCGTATGGCACCCGTATTGCTCCATGGCATTAAAACCTGCTTGCTGCCATGATAATCCACCTGTAAAAAGTACCCATCTTCGATAGGTGCGACCGCAAGCAGCGGGACACACCACCACACTGAACCCGGCCATTGCGCCGGGTTTTTGCGTTTATGGGGTAGGGCGATGACGAACGAGCAGCAAGCGCTTATTGATATGCCGATCTGGATGGTGATCGTGCTGTCCCTGGTCGGCGGCATATCCGGCGAGGCATGGCGGGCCGATAAAGCAGGGGTAAGTGGCTGGTCCTTGATTCGCCGCTTGCTCCTTCGATCCGGGGCCTGCGTGGTCTGCGGTCTTTCCACCATGATGTTGCTGCACGCTTCGGGCATGTCGGTCCTGGCGGCAGGCAGCATCGGGTGCCTCACCGCGATGGCCGGTGCCGATGTCGCTATCGGGCTGTATGAACGCTGGGCCGCCAAGCGGTTGGGCGTGTGCGATGTGCCGCCCTCGGGCAGTGGTCAGGCGTGATGCGCTGGAGGCCACGAAATACGTGGCCTGTAGCGCGATGCTTCAAGATGGTGCGCCGAAAGTCGCCGGGGACCCTGACGACATCCTACCGACACGGGGCATGAAACCCGCGGGAAAGCGTTAGCGAACAGTTCACCAGCTTAGTGAACTGAGGTGAACAGGTGAACTAACCCGGATTCATTGGGTGAACAGGACATTCCATCATGACCGTAATCAGCAAAACGGAGTTTGCGGCGCGACGTGGTTGGGCCAAATCGTATGTTTCTAAGCTGGCTAATCAGGATCGGCTGGTGCTGACTCACGACGGCAAGGTCGACCTGGAAGCTACCGAGGCGTTGCTCGCTGACTCTGCTGATCCGAGCAAGGCCGCTGTCGCGGACCGCCACAATCGGCTTCGCCTTCAAAGGGAGGCTCAAAACGCCGCCGAAGAACCTGCGGTGCCGCAGGTTGGGCTGGCGGCAGACTTTCAAAAGTCTCGTGCGCTGCGTGAGCACTACCTGGCACTGCAGGAGCAAGCCAACTTTCACAAACAGCAGGGTTCTCTGGTCGAGCGCGAAGCAGTTGAAACCGGTGCTTACAACGCTGGACGTCTTTTGCGGGATCAGCTCCTTGGAATGTCCCCGCAGCTCGCTCCTGAGCTGGCAGCGATGACTGATCCATGGCAAATCGAGAGGCACTTAACAGCGGCGATCCGCCGTTCTTTAGAAGACGCTGAGCGTATGTCTTCATCCGACCTTGAACATGCACTGAACACGAGTTAAGCCCATGCATACGCAATTGCCTGATGGTGAAGAGGTTTATCGTAATGCGTATTTCCGTGGGCTAAAACCTGACCCGGATATCTGGATTGATCAGTGGGCTGACGAGTATATGCGGATCCCGCGTGACACCGGGGCTGCTGAGCCAGGCCAGTATCGCACCTCACGGACTCCCTACGCTCGTGAACCCATGCAGTGCCTTTCGCCGGCGCATCCCTGCAAGCGTGTGATCACTATGGTCGCATCGCAATTGATGAAAACGCAGATCGGTCTGAACTGGATCGGCGGCCTGATTCATATGGCTCCGTCGAATATCCTCGCGCTGTTACCTAGTCTTGGCCTGGCAAAACGGGTGTCCTCCAGGATCAACAAAACCATCAAAGCCACGCCTGTTTTACGTGAGCGTGTCGCTTCCACCAGGTCGCGAGATGCACGCAATACCATGGACACCAAGGAGTTCGAGGGTGGCTCACTTTATGTAACCACTGCGGGATCCGCAGCAAACCTTTCAGAGCTTTCGGCGCGTTATATCTATGGCGATGAGATCGACCGGTGGGAGGTTGACGTAGGCGAAGAGGGCGATCCTATCGAGTTGGCAGAAACGCGTGGCAGTACCTTCGGCCGCAACGCCAAGTTCTATTTCTCCAGTTCGCCGACAATTAAGGGCGCTTCGCGTATCAGCGACCTATTCGAGTCAAGCGATCAGCGTTATTACTACGTTCCATGTCCGTACTGCGGTCACATGCAAGTACTCGAGTGGGAAAACCTTCTCTACTCTGCAGACTTTAGTGTGGTGCATTACAAGTGCGCAGCGTCCGGGATGGACTGCGACGTGCTGATTGAAGAGCACTTCAAGGGTCAAATGCTGGCCCAAGGTGAGTGGCGTTCCCAGGCTGAAGGCGATGGCGAGACCGTCGGCTTCCATCTGAATGCGCTGTATTCCCCTCCGGGTTGGATGGACTGGCGCACGCTCGCCAGGCAATTCGAAAAGGCAAAAAAAGCTCAAGCAAAGGGCGACCTAGAACCTATGCAGGTGTTCTACAACACTCGTCTAGCTAAGGTTTGGGACAGCGCACAAGAGCAGACCAAGGCATCGGTGCTAATCGAGCGCGCACGGCGGGAAGGTTTCTCCCTCGGTGCGATGCCCGCCGCCGTGATGATGATCACCGGCGCTGTCGACGTGCAGGCTGATCGCCTGGAGTTCATGGCGATGGGCTGGGGCGTCGGCATGGAGCGCTGGGTCATCGACCACAGGGTGATCGCGGGCGATCCTTCGGACGAGCGCACCTGGGCTGTGCTGGATGAACTGCTGAAAGAGCGGTACCGGCATCCCTGCGGTGTTGGCCTGGGCATTCTCGCGGTTGCGGTCGACTCGGGTGGTCACCACACCGACGAGGTCTACCAGTTCTGCCGCGTACGACGCTGGCGCAACATCTTCGCCATCAAGGGCGCGAGCAAGCCCGGTAAGCCGGTGATCGCTCAGCGGCCGTCCATGGTCGACGTGACCTGGAAGGGCCAGACCGAACGCGGCGGCGCCGAGCTTTGGTTTGTCGGTACCGACACCGCAAAGGATTGGATCTACAACCGCTACCAGTTCGAGTCCGGTCCAGGGGCTTTGCATTTCGCCAATGACCTGCCGGACGAGTTCTTCGCCCAGTGCGTGGCCGAGCGCAAGGTCGCCAAGTACGTGCGCGGTCACAAGCGTATTGAGTGGATCAAGGGCAAAGCCGAACGAAACGAAGCGCTCGACCTGATGGTGTACTGCCTGGCAATGGCGCATTACCTCGGCATCAACCGGTACCAGGAACATGACTGGGAACGGGTTCGTAACTCGCTGGCCCAGGCCGGTCTGTTCGATGAAAAAGTGATTGAGGCTGAACGCGTGACAGTGGTCGAGCAGTCCCCTGCGCCGCCGCAGCCGGCACCGCAAGCCGTTGCTTCGGTCGTTCAACCGCGACCCGCTGCAACCCCACAACGCCGCAGCTCAACCAGCGGTTACCTAAAGAGACGCTGATATGTCGTTTACCCCGAAGCACCTCGAAGCCATCGAGCGCGCCATTGCGCGTGGTGAAAAGACCGTGCGCTACAGCGACCGTACGGTGGAATACCGTTCCATTGACGAACTGCTCAAGGCCCGCGACGAGATCCGCACGTCGCTGACCAACGCCGCCGGGCCGCGCTCTCGCGTGGTTCGGCTCATGCATGGAGGCAAAGGACTCTAATGGCACGACACTATCCGACGCTAACCCGTAATGGATTCTTGCTGCCGTCGAACATCAAGGCCAGTTACGAAGGCGCGGGTGAGGGCCGACGCTCGGCCAGTTGGGAGGCCACCGACAACGGCATCAACAGCATCAACACCCCGGCCCTGCGCAACCTGCGGGCACGTTCGCGGGCGGCGGTGCGCAATGACCCGTACGCCTTCAATGTCATCGACAAGCGCGTCAGCAACCTGATCGGCACCGGCATCACGCCCAGGCCGACCACGGATGATGCTGAACTGCGCAAACTCCAGCAGCAATTGTGGGACGACTGGGTTGACGAAGCGGACGCCGATGAACTGACCGACTTCTACGGCATGCAGGCCCTGGTCGCGCGCACGGTTGAAACGGCCGGTGAGTGCTTTGTGCGATTGCGGCCGCGCAGCCTCAGTGAGGGGCTAGCGGTGCCGCTACAACTGCAGGCGCTGGCCCCTGAATTTGTCCCACATGACAAGTTCGAGACGGCCAAAAACGGCAACGTCATCCGCGCCGGGATCGAGTTCAACCCGGCCGGCAAGCGCGTAGCGTATTGGATGTACTTGTCGCACCCACGCGATTCATCGTCGCTGAATGGCGGGTACAACCAGTTGGTGCGGGTGCCGGCGACGCAGGTGCTGCACATCTTCGAACCGATGGAGCCAGGGCAACTTCGCGGCGTGCCGCGTCTGGCACCGGTATTGAAAAGATTGCGCAGCCTGGACAACTACGACGACGCGGTGCTGTTTCGCCAGGAGGTGGCAAACCTGTTTGCTGGCTTCATCAAGCGACCGGCGCCGGACAGCGGGCACCAACCGCGTGACCCGGTAACGGGGCAACTGCTGACCACCGATCGCGACGGCTTCACACCGATGGTGGCCTTGGAGCCCGGCACGATGCAGGAGCTGGGGCCAGGTGAAGAGGTGGAGTTCTCCAAACCACCGGACGCCGGCAACAACTACCCGGACTTCATGCGTCAACAACTGATGGCGGCGGCAGCGGGTTCGGGCACGCCGTACGAGATCCTTACTGGCGATATGCGAGAGGTCAACGACCGGGCGCTGCGGGTGGTACTCAACGAGTTCCGGCGCCGCCTGGAGCAACTTCAATTCGGCGTGTACGTGCATCAGTTGTGCCGGCCAGTGCGTGCCGCCTGGATGGACATGGCGGTGCTGTCCGGCGCCCTGTTGCTGGAGGACTACGCACAACGTCGGCGCGAATACCTGCGCACACGTTGGGTGCCGCAAGGCTGGGCCTACATCCAGCCGGTGCAGGACGTGCAGGCACGGCGGATGGAAGTGCAGGCAGGCTTCGGTTCGCGCAGCGAGATGTGTCTGCGCAACGGCTACGACGCGGAAACCATCGACGCGGAAAACGCTGCCGACCTCGCCAGGTCCACGGATCTGGGCCTCAACTACACCACGCTTGATGCCATCGAGCCGACAGATGACAAGGAACAACCATGAGTAAAAAACCGATCCCGCGTATTTATGACAAGGCTGGCAAGCAGGTAAAAGTCGCGGATAAGAGTTGGTACACCTTCCAGGCCAGCGGCGAAGCCGAGCAACAGACCATTGAGGTTTTTGTGTATGGCGAGATCGGCACCTGGGGTGTCAGCGCGAATCAGTTTGTTCAGGATCTGCGGGCCATGGATGACGGTGCTTCCCCGGTGGTTGTGGCGTTCAACAGCATCGGCGGCGACCTGTTCGACGGCCTGGCTATTCACAACGCGCTGTCGCGCTTGGGCGAGCGCTGTACCGGGCGCATTGATGCGTTGGCGGCCAGCGCGGCCAGTGTCGCCGTGTGCGGCGCTCACCGGGTGGTGATCGCGGCCAATGCCATGCTGATGATCCACAACCCCTACACCTTTACCGGTGGTGATGCCGAGGACTTCCGGCGTGTCGCCGACGTGCTGGACCAGACGCTGGAAGCGATTATTGCGGCCTACAAGTCCAAAGCTCCCGACATCGACGAGTCCGAGCTGCGGCGCATGGTCAACGCCGAGACCTGGTTGACCGCCAATGAGGCGGTGGCGCTAGGCCTTGCGGATGAAGTGGGCGACGGGCTGAAGGTGAAAGCCTGCCTCGGTCAGGGCAGCGTGTTGCAGCGCTTTCAGAATGCCCCGGCTGAATTGCTGGCCCAGTTGGACGAAGAGCCAGATGTCGAGCCGACTGATGCTGTAAACCCTGCGGATCCAGCACCCGTATTGGACGCTGCCGGATTGGCGTTGATGGTCACCAAGGGGTGTGCGGCGGCAGGCATCAGCAACCTGGTGGACCCGATACTCGCTTCGACGAAGCTGGAAAGCGAAGCGGTAGTCACTGCGGCGCTGACCAAGGCGAAAGCGCTGAACGGACTGTGTGTCGCGGCACGATTGCCGGAACTAACCGGGGAATTTCTGGCTGCCGGCTTGGATGAAGCAGCTGTCAGGGCGCGCCTGTTCGACAAGCTGGTAAGCAGCGGCGGCGGTTTTGAAATCAATAACAGTCTGCCGCTCGACAATGATCCGGCACCCACTATCAAGGCCAAACAGGTCGACAGTCATTCAATCTGGGCTAGCCGGCAGGCGGCGCAGAACGGAACCTCGAAAGGAGTAAGAACATGAAAATTGAATCGATGCATGCGGGCGAGTTCCTGCTGTCTGAAGGCCCCGGCACTATTTCACGCGAAGCAATCAACGTCGCCGCCGGGCCGGCGTTGGAGCCGGGCCAGATCCTTGGGCTGGTGACGGCTACGGGCGAGTTTGCACCCTATCAGCCGACAGCTGAGGACGGCTCTGAAAACGCTATCGCGATCCTCTACGGTCCGCTGGGGCAGTCTGATGTGGTTCGTCGTGGCCGCGCCATCGTGCGTCAGGCCGAAGTCAGCGAAGTCCATTTGACCGGCCTCGACCCCGCAGCCGAAAAGGCCCTGGCCGCCCATTTCGTGATCGTCCGTTAAGACGCTCACCTCATTTATCCATCCCGCCGAGTGCGGGATTTTTCGTTTCTGGAGAGTATCCCATGGCCGATATCGCCATTTTTGAAGACGATGCATTCAGCGTCTCCTCGCTGACTGCTGCAATCAATGAGCAGGAATACCTGCCGGGCCGCATCAGCAGCCTTGGCCTTTTCCGCGAAGAGGGCATCAGCACGCTGACCGTGCAGATCGAGAAGGACGGAGACACCCTTGCGTTGGTGCCAGCGGGTGAGCGTGGTACCTCGGGCCTGGTGGTCGGCGCGACTAAGCGTATGTTGATTCCGTTCAACACCGTGCACCTGCCGGAACGCTTCACCATCAAGGCAGATGAGATCCAAGGCATACGCGCCTTCGGCTCTCTCACCGAGTTGCAGGCCGTGCAGGACGTAGTCAACAAACGTCTGGGTAAGGCACGCCGCCAGTTGGATGCCACCCACGAATTTCAACGCATGGGTGCATTGAACGGGAAGGTGTTGGACGCGGACGGCAAGACCGTACTGTTGGACATCCATGACCGTTTCGGTGTCGAGCGACAGAAGCTTCCCATGGAACTGGACAACCCGGACACTGATGTCCGTGTTAAGTGTGGCGAAGCCTTGGATATGCAAGAGGACGCTTTGGGCAACGTCACTACTACCGGCTCCCGCGCCTTTTGCGGCAAAAACTTCTGGAACAAGTTGCTCGACCACGAGTCGGTCAAAGAGACATACCTCAACACCATGCAGGCCGCGTCTCTGCGTGGCGATGCCCGTGAAAGTTTCGAGTTCGGCGGAATCGTCTGGGAGCGTTATCGCGGCAAGGTTGCTGGCGTTGCGTTCGTCCATGACGACAAGGCACTTCTGGTCCCCGAGGGCGTTCCTGACCTGTACATCTCATCCTTCGCACCGGCCGACTACATGGAGACGGTCAACACCCAGGGCATCCCGTACTACAGCAAGATCGAGCCGCTGCCTTTCAATAAGGGTGTGGCCGGCGAAGCACAGTCCAACCCGTTGCACCTGTGCACGCGGCCTCGCGCGCAGATCCTGCTGGAGATGTGATCGTGGCCTTCCGCGATCTGATTGACGACATCGACGAAGTGGTCTTCGAAACATTGGGCGATAGCGCGCGGATCGAGGGCCGTGAAGAGCCGGTGCTTGGCATGTTTGCCGCGCCCTGGTTGCAGCCGAAGCTCGGCAAGCTCAATACCGGCTTGCGTGAGCCTCGGTTTGAGATCCGCGTCAGTGATTCGGAAGGCTTGAAACGCGGGCTTTTGGTCAGCATCGACTTGCCCGCCCTGGACGGCGGCGGCGATTACGACTTGCTGCAGCTGGAGCCGAGCGGCGACGGTCTGGTCGCCTTGATCCTGAGGTTGCGCCCATGATCATCGGTAGCTACGTCAAACCCTCGGCCGGCGGCGGGATGATCTCCATCCAGTCGTCAGCTGCAGATCTCCAGGCGTTTCAGGACTTCGCCAAGTTGGTGCCCAAGGCAGCGGCGGCGGCCCACAGACGCGCGATCAACAAGACGTTGGGCTGGTTGCGCACGCACATTGCCCGTGCAGTCAGCAGGCAGGAGCGCATTGCTGTCGCGGCAGTGCGTCAACGGTTGCGCAGCTACCCAGTGTCCGGCGGGGCATCGAGCGGCAAGCTGTGGTTCGGCTTGAATGCCATCGAGTCCAGCCGGATCGGCCGGGCGAGGCAAACCGGCAGCGGTGTGTCGGTGGCGGGGCGGCGTTATCAAGGCGCGTTTCTCAAGAAGGTCTACGGCAACAAGCCAGACATTTGGATTCGCACTGCGAGCAAGCACTTTAATGCTGATGATTACCCAGACAGCACGGTATCCGCTGGTCGCGGTGCAAGTTCTGGATGGGTCGCAGAAAATGGAAATCGCTTTCCATTAGCGAAAGCCAAGGTATCTCTGGAACAAGCCCGTCCGCACTTTGAAAGCTGGGTACAAAAGGCGGACGAGCGTCTGTTGGAGATCCTGCAGCAGGAGCTCAACTTCGAACTGCAGAAATACTTGAAGAGGATCGGTTAATGGCTGACCAACCTTTTAGCCTGGACCAGCTTTACCGGGCGGTTGAGCAACACCTGGTGAGCCATCTGCCAGGGGTTCAGACGGTAAGTGCCTGGCCGGACATTCAGAATCGCATCGCTTTACCAGCCGTCTTTCTGGAGCTGGCCGAGATCGAGCCCGGTACCGATATCGGCACGGGTGAAACCACATTGGTGTGTAAGTTCGAGGCACGTATCGTCGTCGACCCGATCTATCCTCTGCATCAGCAGCAGGCGGTGCAGTTGGCTACCCAACTTGCGGTCCTACTCCGGGCTCAGACCTGGGGGCTGGAGGTCGAGCCGGCAGAGTTCGTTCAGGCACTACAGGACTGGACCCAGCCAGTGTTGGATGGTTACACCGTTTGGCTGGTGGAGTGGACGCAGCAGGTGTACCTCGGCCCTGAAGAGTGGCCTTGGCCCGATCAGCCGCCCGGCATGCTGTTGTTTGGCTTTAACAACGACGTCAAAGAGGACTTTGTTCCAGCGGAGGACTTGTGAGCGGCTATGTTGCTGCCCAGCACGACCGCATGCTTGCGGGGGTGGTCAAGGATTGTTTTGTGATAGCAGTCGACTTGGCTGCCTCTCCGCCGGTGTGTCGGGTTTCGGACGGCGAATGGACTAGCGCCTGGGTGCGCTGGCACAGCATCGCCGCCGGCAAGGCCAGGCATTGGAGGGCTCCGTCTCTGGGTGAGCAGGGGACATTGGTCAGTGCCAGCGGTGACGTGTCACAGGGCACGTTCATTCCGGGATTGTATGGCAACGCGGGTCCGCCACCGGATAACCGGGATCATGTGGAAGTGTGGCGATTTGATGATGGCGGCTCGCTGATTTACGACTGGCAGGCCAGGAGCTACAGCATCACCCTGCCGAGCGGTACGGTGACCATCAAAGTCGCCAGTACAGAAGTGGTCGTGACGGACAGCGCCGTGAACGTGACCACCGGCAACATCAATCTGAAAGCAGCGGTGATGATCGACGGGGCGTTACACGTCACGAAAGGCATCACCAGTGCCGGTGCGATCATCGACGCTGGTGGCAACAGCAATCACCACACACATTAATTTCAACCCACAAACAGCCCGCCCAGTGCGGGCTTTTTCATATCTGGAGTTTGCCTTATGAGTAAGTCTAGAACTGATAGCGATTCTGCCGAGGCCATTGTGGTTCCGGGGTTGAAGCCGGCACCGCTGGGTTTCCCCGTTACTGCTGAAGCGGTTGAGTCCATCGGAACAGCGCGTGTTTTTCGCGACAAGGTTTTCACCTCGCGGACATTGATCCTACCCGGCGGCGGGACGCTTCCTGTTGTTGCTGGTCGAGTTACCGCATGTGGTGATGATCAATTTGCGTTCTTGAAAGCGCATCCAGATCTGGAGCAATTGAAGGAGTAATGACAATGATCGGAATGGATCGCCACACCGGCCAACCCATTTCCGGCATCGCACACTTGCGGCAATCGGTTCCAGACATTTTGGGTACGCCGCTGGGCAGCCGGCGGCATCGGATGGATTACGGCAGCAAGCTGCGGCGATTTGTTGACTTGCCCGTTACTGACGGCTGGAAAAGCGCCGTACAGGCGGAAGTCGCCCGCGCACTGGGTCGCTGGGAGCCGCGATTGAAGCTGGATCAAGTGCGCGTCATTTCCGTTATCGGCGGGCAAATTAACCTGAAGATCGTCGGGCAGTACCTGGGCGACAGCGTCACGCTGGAGGTGGCCGTATGAGTATCGTGGACCTGTCGTCGTTGCCGGCGCCGACCGTGTTGGAGCCGCTGGACTTCGAAGAGGTTTTTCAGGAGGGACTTGGCGTCTTTCGCGGATACATGGGCGGCAACTGGACTGCTGCGCTGGAGAGCGATCCGGTGCTTAAGGTGCTGGAGGTTGGCGCTTACATCAAGGTCGGCAACCGCGCCCGAGTCAATGACGCCGGCAAAGCGGTATTGCTGGCGCACGCCATACGCGGTGACCTCGATCACCTGGGGGCCAACGTCAATCTCAAACGTCTGGTCATTCAAGCAGAGGATCTACTGGCCTTTCCGCCAGTTCCTGAAGTCAAAGAAGACGACGATGCGTTCCGAGAGCGCATCCAGTTGGCCTATGAGGGACTGACCACGGCCGGCCCGCGTAACAGCTACATCCTGCATGCGCGTAACGCCTCGGGGCTGGTGGCGGATGCCACGGCCGAAAGCCCCGCGCCTTGTTACGTGACGGTAACGGTGCTGGGATTGGATGGGGAGGGGGAGGCTTCACCGGAGCTGCTCGCCACGGTGGCAACTGCGCTGAATGACGATGACGTGCGGCCGGTGGGGGATAGGGTAACGGTTCAGAGTGCCCAGGTGATCCGCTACCAAATCAAGGCGATCCTGCACATGACCAGCGCGGGCCCAGAAGCTGATGCCAGTTTAGCCGAGGCGAAAAGTCGATTGGCGGCTTGGATCAATCCGCGCAAACGGCTCGGCGTTGAGGTGGCACGTTCCGGCGTAGACGCTCAGTTACACGTTGCCGGCGTTTCTCGGGTTGAGTTGGTCGGCTGGCAGGACTTGGCGCCGACCAAAGCTCAGGCGGCCTACTGTACGGGCTACACCGTGACGCTGGCGGCTTGACATGAAAAGCCTATTGCCGATCAACAGTACGCAGCTTGAACGGGCCATGGAGGCTACGTTTTTCGAGAAAACGATTGTCCCGCTTCGCGACCTCTACAACGCTGATACCTGCCCGGTGCATTTGCTGCCGCACCTGGCATGGGCGTGGTCGGTGGATCGCTGGGATTACCGATGGACCGAGGCGACCAAACGCGCCGCCATCAAGGCCTCTTATTACATACATGCCCACAAGGGCACCATCGGCGCGTTACGCCGAGTGGTCGAACCGCTGGGCTATCTCATCGAGATTATCGAGTGGTTCAACATGAGGCCCGAAGGGATCCCGGGCACCTTTGCGTTAAAGGTCGGGGTGCTGGACACCGGCATTACCGAGGAAATGTATCAGGAGCTTGAACGCCTGATCGACGACGCCAAACCGGTCACGCGGCACCTGACGGGGCTGGCGATCAGCCTCGAAACCCAAGGCGTCTTGAACATCAGTGTTGCCCTCTACGAAGGCGACGAAATCGACGTTTACCCGCCGGTTATGCGTGACATCGAGGTCACAGGAACCATCGGCGTGGTCGGGCGCGAACACTCCATAGACACCCTGGACGTTTATTATGATTGATGCGAATTCGCAGTTTTTCGCGATCCTCACGAACGTGGGGATGGCCAAGCAGGCCAATGCTGACGCGCTCGGCATTCCCTGGAAGTTCACCGAGATGGGTGTGGGCGATGCAAACGGCACCGACCCCATTCCCAGTGCGACACAAACCCAATTGATCAACGAATGGCGCCGCCGTCCACTGAATCAGGTGCGGGTCGATCCGGTGAACCCGGCGGTGATCATTGCCGAGCAGATTATTCCGGCTGATGAGGGGGGGCATTGGATTCGCGAAATCGGGCTGTACGACGCAGCTGGCGATCTTGTGGCGGTGGCCAACTGCGCGCCGAGCTTCAAACCGTTGATGTCTCAGGGCTCGGGCCGCACGCAAGTAGTGCGCATGAATTTCATCGTGTCCAGCACCGGCAACATCACGCTCAAGATTGACCCGGCCGTAGTGCTGGCTACTCGCGAATATGTTGATCAGCGGATCATGGAAGAGGTGTACAAGCTCGACAGCAAGCAGTCGGTACGGGTGGCGACCACAGCGAACATTGCGCTCGCCGGCCTGCAGGCTGTCGATGGCGTCGCCCTGGTAGCGGGTGATCGTGTACTCGTGAAAAACCAGGCTGGCGCAAAGGACAACGGTTTGTATGTTGTCTCCGCTGGTGCCTGGGCGCGCACCGCGGATGCGGACGCGAACGCAGAGGTCACGTCGGCGATGCTGGTCTCTGTTGAGCAGGGCGCCACATTGGCCGATACACGCTGGCAGTTGATCACCGACGGGGCCATTGCTCTGGGCACCACCCCACTGACTTTCCAGAACGTGACGCAAGGGTTTGCACCGATTAACTCGCCAGCGCTCGTTGATCCCTCAGCCAACACACCACCACTATTCGACAGTTCAAAATCGCTCGCGACGACTGAGTTTGTTGCACGTTCGGCAGGTAGCTTTGGCGGATCTATCAGCATTACAGCCAGTAGGGTGCTGACTGTCAGCGATATCGGTAAGCGCCTGGAGTTAGCGACCGGCGTAACCGTGACACTGCCGGCGACGGAATCCGTTCCCAATGGTGCGGCGGTTTTGATATCTGCGGGGCCACAGTCCGCCACCTCGCGTGTTGCTGTTGCCGCTGGTGATCAGTTGGCAATGAACAACTTGGCCGTGGCAGTTCCTTACACACTTTCTCCTGGCGGAGACTTCATCGCTATACGTGAATCCAACGTATGGCGCTGTCACTTCGGTA
>NZ_JALJRP010000044.1:0-37270 GCF_024519715.1 Pseudomonas sp. Pse35
TCAACCTTCGGCGCTTCGGGATCCATCGGCACCAGCATCAGGTTGGCCAGCACCGCGATCAAGAGACAGCCCCATTCATCAGGGCTCTAACGAACACCACCATCTGCAATCCCTCGCACTGTTTGATCAGGCGAGGGACTTTGCAGCGGTGGAAAGCGGAGGGGAGTAGAGCTTATCCGGCCGTTACGTGGGACGTTTCAGCAACCTTGTCGCGCAGTACCAGGCTGCACAGCGCCGGCAGGAACAACAGCGTCAACACCGTGCCTACCAGCACACCGCCAATCAGCACATAAGCCAGCGACGACCAGAACACCGAGAGCGTCAACGGAATGAACGCCAGCGCCGCCGCCAGTGCGGTCAGGATCACCGGGCGGGCACGTCGCACGGTGGCTTCGATAATGGCCTCGCGAATCGCCATGCCGTGGTCCTGGTTCTGGCGGATCTGGTCGGTGAAGATCAGCGTATTGCGCATCAGGATGCCGCCGATGCCAATCAGGCCCAGGATCGCGTTGAAGCCGAACGGCTGGTTGAACAGCAACAAGGTCGGCACTGCACCAATCAGGCCCAAAGGCGCGGTAGCGAACACCATGAACATCACGCCGAACGAGCGCACCTGGAACATGATCACCGTGAGGGTCAGCAGGATCATGATCGGAAACAGCGCCGCAAGGGCCACGTTGGCCTTGGCGCTTTCCTCAACCGGGCCGCCGATGTCGATTTTGTAACCGCTGGGCAGCTTGGCGATCAGCGGTTGCAGGTCTTTGTACACCGCCATTTCGACATCGGGCGGTTGTACGCCGTCGATGATGTCGGCGCGTACCTCCACGGTGGTGGCGCGGTCGCGGCGCTTGAGGATCGGTTCTTCCATCACCGCCTTGAAATGCCCGACCTGGGCCAGCGGCACCGACGTACCGGCGCTGTTGGTCAGTGTCATGTTGTTGAGGTTGGCCAGGTCTTCGCGTTGGCTGCCTTGGGCGCGGGCCACCACTGAGACGGTGCGGTTGCCTTCGCGAACTTCGGTGATCGGGTTGCCGCTGAGCAGGGCGTTGAGTTGGGACTTGACCTCGTCGGGGGTAAAACCCAGCAAGCGCAAGCGATCCTGGTCCAGCACCAGGCGATAACCGCTGGCACGCTCGCCCCATTCTAGGAAGGTGTCTCTGGTCAGCGTGTTGCCGGCCACGACCTGACGCACGTCTTCAGACAGCCCGCGCAGCACATTCAGGTCGGGCCCCGAGACGCGAAACACCACCGGGAACGGCACCGGCGGGCCGAAGACGAGCTGCGTGACCCGTACCCGCGCCGACGGAAATTCGCCTGCCGCAATGCGTTCACGCATCCGCAGTTTCAGCGCGTCGCGGGCGTGGGAGTCCGGGGTTTGCACGATCAACTTGGCGAACGCCGGGTCCGGCATTTCAGGGTTCAACGACAGGAAGAACCGCGGTGCACCGCCGCCCACATAGGTGTCGACCATACTGGTCTGCGGCTCTTGCAACAGCGCCTTCTCCACCTGCGCCGCCACGGCTTCGGTGCTTTTGAAGGCACTGCCGGGTGGCATATACACTTCCAGAATCAGCTCCGAGCGGTCGGAGTCCGGGAAGAACTGTTTCTTCACCACCGCCATACCCAGGCCGCATACCACGAACGCGGCCACCACCATGCCGGTCACCAGCCAGCGCCCGCGCACGCAGGCCTCCACCAGGCTGCGCAGTGTCTGGTAGTAGCGCCCGGCATAAATCGCATCATGCCCGCCGGGCACTGGCTTGATCTGCGGCAACAACTTCACGCCCAGGTAAGGCGTGAACACCACGGCCACCAGCCAGGATGAAATCAGGGCGAAACCCACGATCCAGAAGATATTGCCGGCGTATTCACCCGCCCCGGAACGCGCAAACCCAACCGGCAGAAAACCGATGATGGTGACCAGGGTGCCGGTCAGCATCGGCGCCGCTGTTGAGCTCCAGGCGTAGGTGGCCGCGTGGATGCGGTCAAAGCCTTCTTCGAGTTTGACCACCATCATCTCGATGGCAATGATCGCGTCGTCCACCAACAGGCCCAGGGAGATGATCAATGCGCCGAGGGTCACGCGATCGAATTCACGGCCGGTGACCAGCATGATCACGAACACGATCGACAGCGTAAGCGGCACAGCCGCCGCCACCACCAGCCCCACGCGAAAGCCCAGGGCCAGCAGGCTGATCAGCATCACCACGGCCAGGGCGACGAAGAATTTGAGCATGAACTCATTCACCGCCAGGCTGATGTTTTTCGCCTGGTCGGAGACCTTGGCGAAATTCACGCCCAGGGGCAGGTCGGCCTGGATCCGCGCTTCTTCGGCTTGCAGGCTCTTGTCCAATTCCAGGCCGTTCCAGTGCTTCTCCATGATCACGCCCAGCATCAACGCCGGGTCGCCCTGATGGCGGATGCGATAACTGGGCGGGTCTTCATAACCGCGGCTCACGGTGGCCACATCGGCGATGCGCAATACGCGGCCATTGACTTGCAGGGGCACGTTCTCGATCAAGGCCAGGCTGTCGAACGCGCCGTCGATGCGGATATAAGCGCGGGCGCCCGCCGTTTCGACGAAGCCTGAGGGCGCCACGGCGTTTTGTGCGGCGAGGGCGGCGAAGATCTGTGCGGGCTTGATGCCCAGGGTTGCCAGGCGTTCATAGGAAAACTCCACAAACACGCGCTGGGCCTGCTCGCCAAGGATATTGACCTTCTTCACCCCCGGCAGGTTGAGCAAACCCTGGCGCAGTTCCTCGGCCATTTGCACCTGTTGACGGTGGGGCAGGTGTTCGGCTTCCAGGGCGTACAGCGCAAAGTACACGTCGGAATATTCATCGTTGAAAAACGGCCCGATCACGCCCTTTGGCAGGCGCGTGGCTTCGTCGCTGAGTTTTTTGCGGGTCTGGTAGAACAGCTCCTGAATCTCGCTCGGGCGCGTGGACTCCAGGAAGGTCATGCGCATCGACACAAAGCCTGGCTGGGCGATGGTCTCGACGCGATCGTAGTAGTCCAGTTCCTGCAGGCGCTTTTCCAGGCGGTCGGCTACTTGCTCCTGCATCTCCTGGGCGGTGGCGCCGGGCCAGGCGGCGGTGATGGTCATGACCTTGACGGTAAACGAAGGGTCTTCTGCGCGCCCCAGCTTGCCGAACGCGAAGACCCCGGCAACGAGGATCGCAATCAGCAAGAACAAGGTGACGGCGCGGTGCTTGACGGCCAGTTCGGAGAGGTTGATCCCGCGCATACTCATTGATCCTGCTTACGGTTTAGGGCCAGGGCCTGGGCGGGCAGCAAGCGCACCGTGTCGCCGCTGTGCAACAGGTGAGCGCCGAGGGCGACGATGGTTTGGCCGGGTGTTACGCCGCTGTCGAGCAAGGCGTCTTCCTGGCCGAGGCTGGCGACCTTCACCGGGGCAAAGCTGATCTTTTGATCATCGCCAATCAGCCATACGCCCGTGCCTTGCCCCGCATCCTGCAAGGCGCCAATCGGCACGCGGGTTTGCAGGGGCTGGCCGTTGCCTTGCAGGCGCACGGTGATGGTGGAGCCGAGGGCGAAACGCTCGACCGAACCCTGCAGCACGTAACGTGCGCGGTAGGTGCGGGTGACCGGGTCGGCGCTGGCGGACAGTTCGCGCAGGGTGGCGGTCACGGCCTGGTCGGCTGCGCCAAAGGGAAACGCCAGGGCTTTTTGCGCGGCCAGGTCACGCCGGTTCTCCGGCAGGTTGACGATGGCTTCGCGGGCGCCGTCATGGGCCAGGCGCGCCACGATTTGCCCTTCGGCCACCACTTGGCCGCGATCGGCCAGCACGTCGGTGATGATGCCGTCGCCATCGGCCTTGAGGACCGAATAAGTGCGACGGTTTTCGATCTGGCTGGCGTCCGATTGCGCCGCGGCCAGTTCGGCCTGGGCGACGCGCAGGTTGGTGGCCGACTGGTCGAAGATCTGCCGCGACACCGCGCCGGTACTGGCCAGGCGCTGGTAACGGTTTTCATCATCACGGCGCTGGCGCAGTTGGGCCTGGGCGGCGTTGACGCGGTTCTTGGCCGAGCGCAGCGCCAGTTCGAAGTCGCCGATGTCCAGCACCAACAGGGTGTCACCACGGGAGACGTGCTGGCCGGGGTCGACCTTGCGCTCGATCACCTTGCCGCTGACCCGAAAGCCCAGGTCACTTTCAGTGCGTGCCGCCACCACGCCGGTATAGGCGCTTTGCTGGGTGCCGGCTGCTTCGACTGTGGCGGCCAGCACCGGGCGCGATGTGGGCGCCTGGGCGGCGCTGTCGGCCTTGCTGTTACAGCCACTGAGGACCACCAGCAGAGCCAGTGGCGTGAGAAGGCGCAGGGGGAGAGGGGGCATGACGAACTCCAGGGTGACCATAGGGCAAAAAATTATGGACATAATTTTTCGCTCATATTATGGTCGAAATATAAATTAATCCAGCCCCCGGATACTCCCCATGGCAAACGCCCCGGCACCCTCACGCAGCTTGCTGTTCTTGCTGGTTGCCCTCACCGCATTGGGTGAAGTCTCGACGCAACTGATCATCCCCGGCCTGGGTGCCATCGAGCACGCGCTGCAGGCGCCGCAAGGCTCGGCACTGATGGCGCTGTCGGCATTCGTTGCTGCGTTTGGCCTGGGGCAGCTACTGTTCGGGCCGCTGTCGGATCGCATCGGCCGGCGGCCAGTCTTGATCGGGGGCCTGGCGCTCTACGTAGTGGCGACGCTGGCGATGCTGCTGGTCACCGACATCCAGCAGTTTATCGCCGCCCGGGTGTGGCAAGGCCTGGGCGCGTGCGCCGCGCTGGTACTAGCGCGCACCGTGGTGCGCGATGTGTGGAAAGCCGAGGCAGGCCCGGCCCTGGCGCTGACGATGATCGGCATGTTGTATGCCATCGTCGTTGCGCCGATAGCAGGGGGCTTACTGATCAAATTGCTGGGTTGGCGTGCGCCCATCGCCCTGGCGTTGGTGATCGGTAGCCTGGTGTTATTGCTGGCGCTGCTGTTCTTTCGCGAGAGCAACCATCACCTCGATCCCAAGGCCGCACACTGGCGCACCCTCGGCGGGCAATATCTGGATCTGTTCAAGGGGCGCCAGTACCGTGCTTACGCCGTGGCCCTGGCGTGTACCTATGGCGCGATGTTTGCGGTGATCGCGGGTTCATCGGCGGTGTTTATCAATCTGCTGGGGTTCAGCAGCCTTGAGTACGGGCTCGACTTCGGACTGATTGTGTCGATGCTGATCGTCGGCTCCACCTACACCCGGCGTAACATTCAGCGCCTGGGGCCGCAACGCATTGTGGCGATGGGTGTGACGATGGTGGCGGTGGGCGGGGTGGCAGCCCTGGCGATTTACGGCGTGTTCGGGTTGTCGGTAGTGGGGCTGGATATTCCCATCGCCCTGGTCACGCTCGGCGGCGGCCTGGTGCTGCCCGGCTCCGTTACCGGGGCCGTGATGCCCAATGCGCACCGTGCGGGTTTAGCCGCCGGGCTCATGGGATTTGCACAGATGTTCGGCGCCACGTGCAGCGGGTTGCTGCTGAGCCAGTTACGCGATGGCAGTGCCGCGCCGATGATCGTTATCCAGGCCGGGTTTGCACTGTCGGCACTGGTTGCCTTTCAACTGCTGCGCCAACGCCAGGTTAAAACGCTGTCCTATATATAGAACGATCAGGGCCATTTTTACCGGCTAGTGCTCAAGGGTGAGGCGATTTAAGGTGTACTCACTTTGGAGGTACACCATGAAAAAGCTGATTGGTATCTACACCAGCCCCCGCGCCCACTGGGTCGGCGACGGCTTTCCGGTACGCACGCTGTTTTCCTACGACACCATGGGCAAGCACATCAGCCCATTCCTGTTGCTGGATCACGCAGGTCCAGCCGAATTCACCCCGACTGAACAACGTCGCGGCGTCGGCCAGCACCCGCATCGCGGTTTTGAAACCGTGACCATCGTCTACGACGGCGAAGTCGAGCACCGCGATTCTACCGGTGCCGGCGGCAAAGTCGGCCCGGGCGATGTGCAATGGATGACCGCAGCCAAAGGGATCCTGCACGAAGAGTTTCACTCCCAAGACTTCGCTCGTAGTGGCGGCGCACTGGAGATGGTGCAACTGTGGGTCAACCTGCCGGCCAAGGACAAAATGGCGGATGCCGGTTACCAGACCATCGTCGATGGCGACATTCCGGTGCTGCCATTGGCAAACGACGCCGGCCACCTGCGCCTGATCGCCGGGAAATTTGCCGGTACTCAAGGCCCGGCCCGCACCTTCACGCCGATAGACGTATGGGACTTGCGCCTCTACGCCGGTAAAGCGGTCACGCTGGACCTGCACGCCGGGCGTAACACCGCCTTGGTGGTGCTCAGCGGCACGTTGTTGATCAATGGCGAAGAAGTCGCACGCCAGGGGCAATTGGCCCTGTTCGAGCGCGACGGTAAGCAACTGACCCTGGAGGCCAACGACGACGCCAAGGTGCTGCTGCTCAGCGGCGAACCCATCGACGAGCCCATCGTCGGCCACGGTCCGTTCGTGATGAACACCGAGCAGGAGATTCACCAGGCATTTGCCGACTTTCAGTCGGGCCAGTTCGGGCAAATGCACGCCTGACGGTTCACCGCAACCTCCTGTGGGAGCTGGCTTGCCTGCGATAGCATCACCCTGGTGTAGCTGATACACCGCGGTGTTTGCATCGCAGGCAAGCCAGCTCCTACATTTTGTTTCCAGGTTTCTGATTTCATGCGATCTTCTCGGCATTCGCCCTGGAGTCGCCTGGATGCCCTCATTTATCGCTGATCACCCGATGCTGTGCGCCGTGGCGTTGATCCTGATCGACATCGCCGTGTGGCGCCTTATTTCCCCCAACCTGGCCAACTGGAAACTCGCAGCGCGGCTGGTGATTTTCGCGGTGTTCAGTGCCGTGTTGTTCAACGACGGCATGAACCCCATGCAAGCGGCGCCCTATGCCGATGACACCACCTTGCACCTGGCCGCCACGGCGCTGCAGATCGGCTGGTGGTTGTTCGCCGCGCGCACCCTCACGGTATTGCTTGGCGCGGTGATGATGCAGCGGGTCGGCCATACCGGGCGTTTGTTGCAGGACCTGATGGGCGCAGTGATTTTCCTCATTGCGATCATCGCCGCCATGGCCTACGTGCTCGACCTGCCGGTCAAGGGCGTGCTGGCCACCTCCGGCGCCGTGGCGATCATCGTCGGCCTGGCCTTGCAAAGCACCCTGAGCGATGTGTTTTCCGGGATCGTCCTCAATACCACCAAGCCTTACCAGATCGATGACTGGATCTCCATCGACGGCACCGAAGGCCGTGTCACCGATATCGACTGGCGCGCCACGCGCCTGCAAACCTCCCAGGGCAGCCTGGCGGTGATCCCCAACTCCCTGGCGGCCAAGGCCAAGATCATCAACTTTTCGCGCCCGGCAGACATGTTCGGCCTAGCGGTCAGCCTGCAAGTCAGCCCCCATGCGCGCCCGCAAACCGTGATCGAAGCGTTGGAACGTGCGATGCAGGGCTGCCGGCCGTTGCTGGCCCAGCCGGCGCCCAGCGTCGCGTTCAAAGCGTCCACCGGCAGTGGCGTGGAATATGAGATCAGCGGCTTTGTGCCGGCCATGGGCCTCAAGCGCGAAACCCGCAACCAGCTTTACGACCTGGCCTACCGGCATTTGCAGGCGGCGGGCGTGGGGCTGTTGTCCGCCACCGAAGGCAGCACGCCGCCTGCGGTGTCTGGCGCCCGCGCCTTGCTGGAGCGCTCGACGATCTTCTCCACCTTGCGCCAGGAAGAAAAAGACACCTTCAGCCAGAACATGACCCTGCACACCTACCGCGCCGGTGAGATGATCCTGGCGGCGGGGGAGGTCAGCGATCACCTGTTCATCATCGAGTCCGGCGTGGTCTCGGTGCTGTTGATCAAGGACGGGCACAAGTTCGAGGCTGGGCGCATGGGCCCTGGGGAGGTGATCGGTGAGTCCGGCATTCTCTCCGACCAGGCGGCGCTGGCGGATTTTTCGGCCAAGACCTACTGCACGCTCTACCGCATCGAAAATGAATACCTCAAGCCGTGCCTGGACGCCCGGCATGATATCGGCGAAGCCATGAAGGCGCTGCTGGACTTCCGCCGCCATGCCGCCCAGGCCCTGACCGAAGACGCGCCCGTGGTACCGGTCAAGAAGGGCTTCATCCAGTGGCTGAGGAACCGCGGCCTGTAGATTGGTCACCTGTTCTTCGCCCGGATTGGCTATTTCTCCAGAACGCTGCGCTGACTACTCTGCGCACCTATCCCAACGTTCTGGAGATTCACCATGCAAACCCGTACCGATTTCTATACCGCCTCCCCGGACGCCATGAAAGCCATGCTCGCTCTGGAAGCGGCGGTGGGCAAACTCTCCATCGAACTGCCACTGCTGGAACTGGTGCGCTTGCGCGTATCGCAGATCAACGGCTGCGCGTTCTGCCTCGACATGCACACCGCCGATGCGCGCAAGGGCGGCGAGACCGAACGGCGCCTGTACACCGTGTCGGCCTGGCGTGAAACGCCATTTTTCACCCCACGTGAACGCGCCGCGCTGGCCTGGGCCGAAAGCCTGACGCTGCTCAGCCACACCCACGCACCCGACGAAGACTTCAACGCCCTGGCTGCGCAGTTCAGCCCACAGGAACAAGTCGACCTGAGCGTCGCCATCGCCACCATCAACAGCTGGAACCGCCTGGCGGTGGGCTTTCGCAAGATGCCCAAGTAACGATCGGAGGGTAGCCGCTTTTTGTGGCGAGGGAGCTTGCTCCCGCTCGACAGCGAAGCTGGAGCCGGATTTTTAGGGGCGCTTCGCACCCCAGCGGGAGCAAGCTCCCTCGCCACAGAGTCGGAGGTTCAGAAATTTACTGAAGCACTCAGGCGCGCCGTCAGCGGTGCGCCCTGGAACAGGTAGTCATCGCCCATATACTCGCCCGCGTCGCGCCAGTAGCGCTTGTCGAACAGGTTATCGACGCTCAGGCGAAACACGGTCTCGTAGCCATCGACCTTGGTGGTGTAGCGGCTGCCGACGTTGACCACCGCATAGTCGCCCACTTCCACGTTGCCGGTGCGATTGGCGGACTTCTTGGCGCTGTATTGCACGCCGCCCAATACCGCCAGGCCGTTGACCCAGGGCAGGGCGTAGTCGGCGTACACACTGGCGCGCAGCTTGGGCACGTTGATCGCCTGATGGCCTTCGTATTCCTGCGTGCCGCTGCCGCTCACCCGCGCTCGGATCGCGGCCACGCTGGTGGCGATCTGCAGACGGTCGGTGGCCCAGCCGTTGGCGGACAATTCAATGCCGGTGTTTTTTTGCTGGCCCTGCTGCACGTAGTTGAACGTGCCACCTTCGGGCTTGGCGTACTGGTAAGCCTGGCGCGTCTGGAATACAGCGGCGGCGAAGCTGATACGGCGCCAGTCGTATTTCACCCCGGCTTCGATCTGGCGCGAGACGGTGGGGGCGAGTGTTTCATCGGGATTGTTTGCAAACCACGGCGCGGTGCCGCCCAGGGACAGGCCCTTGCTGTAGCTGGTGTACAGCGAAACGTTGTCCACTGGCTTGTAAATCAACGAGGCCTGGGGCAGGAACACGTACTGTTGGGTGTGGCGCGTCTGGTTGCCAGTGACGCTGTCGAAGGCTTTTTCGTCCAGGCGCACTTCACGGCCGCCGAGGATGGTTTGCCAGTGCTCGTTGAAGCGGATGCGGTCGGTGACGAACAGCCCGTACTGGCGGCTGTCGAGGTTGCGGTGGCTGTCGTTCAACGGCTTGTCGGTCGGGGGAAAGCTCGGCACCTCTTCGTTGATATTGGCGGTGCCGATGAATTCGTTGACCGACTTGCGTTTGTCGATCACTCGGCGAAACGCGCTGCTGCCAAAGGTCAGTTCATGGCCGATGCCGGCAGTGTCGAAGAGGCCGGTCATGGCCGCCTGGATTTCGTCGTCGCGGCGAGTGTCGTCCGGGCTGCGGTAGTCGTAGACGTCGTAATTGCCTTCGGGGCTGAAGTAGTTCGGCACGCTGGCGGCACTGCAACTGGCCGAACCATAGCAACCCCAGGCAAACGAGCTGTAGTCATCAATCACCACCTTGCTACGCGCCGCGCTGACACTGCCTTTCCACTGATCGCTGAAACGGTACTCGAACTTGCCGTTGAGGTTCAGCGAATCAATCCCGACCTGCTTGCCGCCCGTCTGGTGCCCCAACAGCTTCTTCGGTGAAGCACCGTGGGGCACTTCGGTGCCCCCCAGCAGTTGATACCCCGGTACCGAACGCTGTTGCTTGTTCTGGTATTCGGCGTCCAGTTGCAGCACGGCGTCGGGGCTGATGTTCCAGTCAAAGGCCAGGGACACGAAATCGCGCTGGCCGTTGGCGTGTTCCACATAGGAATTGAGGTCTTCATGGGCGACGTTGGCGCGCAGGCCGAACTGCTGCTCGCTGCCAAACCAGCCGCCGACATCGGTGGCGATGTAACCACTGCCACGATCATCGGTGGACACCGTCACCGAGCGCACATCCTGGGGGCGTTTGGTCACGTAATTGATCACCCCGCTGGGCTCGGAAATACCGCTCTGCAAACCGGCCAGGCCCTTGAGCACTTCCACCTGCTGCTTGTTTTCCAGCGCGACGTTCTGCTCGCCGGTGATGGTGCGCCCATTGATCTTGTAGCTGCTGGCCGCGTTCAGCGAAAAGCCACGCACCACGAAATTCTCGTAATAACCGATGGGCGCGTAACTGTCGCCCACCGAGGCATCGTTGCGCAGCACTTCACTGAGCAAGCGTGCCTGCTGGTCCTTGATCAGCGCGGCGTTGATCACGGTGATCGAGGCGGGGGTGTCCAACAGCGGCGCTTCATCAAAGCCGCCCACCGACGCGGTTTCACTGCGGTAGCCCGACTCATCCTGGCCCTGGACCTTTACCGTCGGCAACTCGATCTCGGCGGCCAGGCTGCTGCCGATGCCGCCACTGAGCAACAGGCCGAGGGCGAAACGTGAAGTGACGACGGGGCGAAAACGCAAAACCATGGGGCAAGGCCTTAAAGCGCTGGGCGGGGGGGCGCCTAAGCTAGGCATAAGCGCGGCCTTTTACAAGCTTTCGCGCAAGGTTCATGCGGCGAGACAACCCGTCTCAGCTCCGATGCCGATCCTGTTACGGCTCGACAGCCAGGCGCCGACTTGCGATAGACAAGGCTCCCCTCATCGTTTCAGGAGATTGTCATGGGTATCGCAGGTAAAGTCGCGCTGGTCACCGGCGCCGGGCAGGGCATAGGCCGGGCTATTGCCATGCGCCTTGCACAGGACGGCGCCGATGTCGCGTTGGTGGACATTGACGGCGCCAAGCTCAACGCCGTGGCCGCCGAAATCGTCGCCACCGGCCGCAAAGCCTCTGTGTTCATCGCTGATGTATCCAGACGCGAACAGGTGACGGCTGCGGTAGAGCATGCCCACCAGACGCTGGGCGGATTCGACATCATCGTCAATAACGCCGGAGTGGCGCAGATCGACTCATTGCTCGATGTCAGCCCGCAGCAGGTCGAGCGCACCCTGGATATCAACGTCAAGGGCGTGCTGTGGGGGATCCAGGCGGCCGCCAACAAATTCAAGGCACTCAAGCACAAGGGCAAGATCATCAATGCTTGTTCAATCGCAGGGCATGAAGGCTTTGCGCTGTTAGGGGTCTACTCGGCGAGCAAATTCGCGGTGCGCGCCTTGACCCAGGCGGCGGCCAAGGAACTGGCGAGCGCGGGGATCACGGTAAACGCCTATTGCCCCGGTGTGGTGGGCACCGATATGTGGGTTGAGATCGACAAGCGCATGGCCGAGATTACCGGGGCGCAGGTGGGGGCAACCTACAAGCAGTACGTGGATGGGATTGCCTTGGGCCGTGCGCAAACGCCGGAGGATGTGGCGGGGTTTGTGGCATTTCTGGCAGGCCCGGACGCAGACTATATGACCGGGCAGGCGCCGTTGATCGACGGTGGCCTGGTCTACCGCTGACAGCGTGGTCGACTCGCCTGCGTGGGAGTCGACCCCTTGTATCAGTGGGTTTTGCCGGGCATATCAATACCCAGTTGGTTCACGCGTCGGTACAGGGTTGCCCTTGAAATCCCCAGGGCCTGTGCCGCAGGTGAGGGTTTCCAGCGATGGCGAATCAACGCATCCAGAACCATTTGACGCTCGGGGCTGGCGCTCTGTTCGGCCAGCCCTTGAGGCTGCTCGCCCCGGATATCAATCGGCAAATCCGCCACTTGCAGCGTAGTCCCTTCGCACACCGCACAGGCGTACGCCAGCACATGCCGCAGTTGCCGCACATTGCCCGGCCACGCATAACCCAGCAGCAATTGCAGTGCGGCCTGGCCGATGCCCAACGACACGCCACTGTTACGCGCCTCTTGCTCCAACAGCCGATTGATCAGGGCCAGCTTATCGGTGCGTTCGCGCAACGGTGGCAGGCAGAAACGCGCACAACCCAGGCGAAAGTACAGGTCTTCACGGAATCGGCCCGCGCTGACCAGCGCCGCCAAATCGCGGTGGCTGGCGCAGATCACCTGAATGTTCACCACGCGGGTTTTCGCTGCGCCCAACGGCGCGACTTCACCCTCGGCCAGCACCCTCAGCAACCGTGTCTGCAACGCCAGCGGCATATCGCCGATTTCGTCGAGGAACAACGTACCGCCGTCGGCTTTCAGTAGCAGCCCGCTCATGCCTTTGCTGGACGCTCCGGTGAAGGCGCCGGGCGAATAGCCGAACAGCTCGCTTTCAATCAGGCTTTCGGGAATCGCCGCGCAGTTCACCGCCACAAACGGCCCGTCCCGGCGCGTGCTGTGCTCATGCAACTGGCGGGCGAAGACTTCTTTGCCGACGCCGGTTTCACCTTGCACCAGCACGGGCAGGTTGCGGTCCTTGACCCGCGCAGCCAAGCGCAGGTGCTCCTGGATCCGCGGGTCGACTTGAGTCTCTGGCAGCGCCCGAACCGAGGGGCGTCGGGGTGCATTGACCCTCACGTGTACCGCGCCGGGCTTGCCCAGCCAGTGCAACTGCCGGGTTGACTGATCAGTGGCTGCACGCAATGCATCCACATCGAACACTTCGCCGATATGCTCAGGCAGTTGGCCAAAGCGCAAGCGCAGGGCTTGACGCGCCTTGCTGTTCAAGGCGTGCAGACGTCCGTCCTGGTCCCAGGCCAGCAGCAGGTCGGGTTGGCTGTCGACAAAGCCTGGAGTGCTATGGGCTTGTAATACCCAGTGCTGCCGGGCGCTGTGCATGAAAAAAGCGTTTTCGATGGCCTGGGCGCTCTGCGCCACCATCTGCCGTATCAGGTGCTGGCTGCCGCGGTCATCCGGCGACTTGAGCGCCGAGACATCCAGCACACCCAACAGGTGGCCCTGCGGGTCGAAGATGGGCGCAGCCGAACACGTCAGGCCGATAAACGCTGCGCGAAAGTGATCACGCTTGTGCACCGTCACCGCTGTTTTACTGGTCAGCACCGTGGCCACGCCGCAGGTGCCTTCCTCGGCTTCCGACCAGCAGGTGCCCAGGTAAAGGCCGGCCTTGCGGCAGTCGGTGCGAATGCTCGCATCGACACGGTGATCGATGGTCTGGCCCTGGGCGTCGGTGAGCATCACGCAGTAGTCGGCATGGCGCACGCGATGGTGCAACTGTGCGACTTCTTCGCCGGCGATGCGCATGAACAGCTCGGCGCGCTCGCGGCATTCCTTGAGCAAGGGTTCGCTGAGGATACGTGGACCTTGCAGGGAGCCGGGGTCCAGGCGGTGTTGCTCCATGGACCGCCGCCACGAATCGAAGATCAGCGACGGCACGGGCGCCTGGGGCAGGCGCTCGGCATTGCGGACCACGCGACTGACACAGTCGACATGCTCCCTGGAGTTCATGGCGAGCATAAAGCCTCCGGTTCTCAAGCTTTGTTGTTATGCGCGTCATTAAGCGCGCATGTGCGCCGACGGACAAGGGCACCCTGACCAACGCCTGCATTGAGACGCTGCGTCTCATGCCGCTGAGACTCAAGGGTCGAACTGCGTGGTTGCGTCTCACATTTAGTCGACCACTTGCCTGGGCATCGCTGTGTGGCACGGCTCTGGATCAAGGCTTTGCCAGGTTTTTTCGACGGTTGGCACAAGCTGTGCTGAACAGCTTGGCACTGGCTGCAGCCAGTCTTTTGTGCGTCGAGACAACCTGGAGAACAACAAGATGTCCACCCACCTGTGCACCGATCAGTTACTGCATGCCTACACCGTGATGCGCACCATCCGCGATTTCGAAGAACGCCTGCATGTGGAGTTCGCCACCGGCGAGATCCCCGGTTTCGTTCACCTGTATGCCGGCCAGGAAGCCTGCGCCGCTGGTGTCATGGCGCATCTCAATGACGATGATTGCATCGCGTCCAACCACCGCGGCCACGGACACTGCATCGCCAAGGGCGTCGACGTGTTCGGCATGATGGCCGAAATCTATGGCAAGAAAACCGGCGTGTGTGGCGGCAAGGGCGGCTCCATGCACATCGCCGACCAGGAGAAAGGCATGCTCGGCGCCAACGGCATTGTCGGTGCCGGCGCACCGTTGGCCGCGGGGGCGGCGCTGGCTGCCAAACTCAAGGGGAGCCAGGGCGTGGCAGTGGCGTTTTTTGGCGACGGTGGCTCCAACGAAGGTGCCGTGTTCGAAGCGATGAACCTGGCGTCGATCATGCAGCTGCCGTGTCTGTTTGTCGCCGAAAACAACGGTTATGCCGAGGCCACTGGCGCCGGTTGGTCGGTGGCATGCAAAGACATCGCCGAGCGCGCCGCCGGGTTTGGTATGCCGGGGGTGATCGTCGACGGCAATGATTTTTTCGCTGTGCATGAAGCGCTCGGCGTTGCTGTGGAGCGGGCGCGCCAAGGCGACGGGCCGACACTGGTCGAGGTCAAGCTGAGCCGTTTCTACGGGCACTTCGAGGGCGATGCGCAAACCTATCGCGGCGCTGACGAAGTGAAAAACCTGCGCGAAAGCGCCGATTGCCTGGCCTTGTTCCGTCAGCGCTGCCATGCCGAAGGCTGGCTGGACGCAGCGCAGTTCGAGCGCATCGACGGTGAAGTGGCGCAGTTGATCGAAGACGCCGTGCGCCTGGCCAAAACCGATCCCAAGCCCCAGGCCGCCGACCTGCTAAGCGACGTTTACGTGGCCTACCGCTGATACCAACCCTATAAAAACAAGACGTGGAGAGAATCTAATGGCTCGTAAAATCAGCTATCAGCAGGCGATCAATGAGGCCTTGGCTCAAGAGATGGGCCGTGACCAGAGCGTATTTATCATCGGTCAGGATGTGGCCGGTGGCACCGGTTCCCCCGGTGAGCAGGACGCATGGGGCGGCGTGCTCGGCGTGACCAAGGGCTTGCACCCGCAATTTCCCGGGCGCGTGCTGGACGCACCGTTGTCTGAGGTCGGCTACGTGGGCATGGCGGTGGGCGCCGCTACCCGTGGCATGCGCCCAGTATGCGAATTGATGTTCGTCGACTTCATCGGCTGCTGCCTGGACCAGTTGCTCAACCAGGCTGCCAAGTTCCGCTATATGTTCGGTGGCAAAACCACTACACCGCTGGTGATCCGTGCCATGTACGGCGCCGGTTTGCGGGCGGCTGCCCAGCATTCGCAAATGCTCACCTCCATGTGGACGCATATCCCCGGCCTCAAGGTGGTATGCCCGGCCACGCCCTACGACGCCAAGGGCATGTTGATCCAGGCAATCCGCGACAATGACCCGGTGATTTTCCTGGAGCACAAAATGCTCTACGGCATGCAGGGCGACGTACCGCAAGAGCTGTACACGGTCCCGTTTGGCGAAGCCAACTTTGTGCGTGAGGGCAAGGATGTGACGCTGGTGACCTACGGCCGCATGCTGCATATCGCCCTGGAGGCTGCGGCCAACCTGGCGCGTCAAGGCATTGATTGTGAAGTGCTGGACCTGCGCACCACCAGCCCGCTGGATGAAGACAGCATCCTTGAAAGCGTCGAGAAAACCGGGCGCCTGGTGGTGATCGACGAATCCAACCCGCGCTGCTCGGTCGCCACCGACATCAGTGCCCTGGTGGCCCAGCGGGGGTTCGCTTTCCTGCGCGCTCCCATCGAGATGGTCACCGCGCCGCACACCCCGGTGCCGTTTTCCGATGCTCTGGAAGACCTGTACATCCCCAACGCCGCGAAGATCGAGGCCGCCGTGATGAAGATCGCCGACAAGAGGACTTCCGCATGATTCATACCCTGACCATGCCCAAATGGGGCCTGTCGATGACCGAGGGCCGCATCGATGTCTGGCTCAAACAACCCGGCGACCGAGTGGAAAAGGGCGAGGAGGTGCTGGACGTGGAGACCGACAAGATCTCCAGCAGTGTCGAGGCGCCTTTTAGCGGCGTGCTGCGTCGGGTACTGGCGCTCAGTGATGAAACCCTGCCGGTGGGCGCTCTACTGGGAATTGTGGTGGAGGGCGAGGCGACAGAGGCTCAGATCGATAGCGTGATCGAAAGCTTCAACGCCGGGTTCGTCTCCAGTGCCGCCGAAGCCGAAGAGGCCGGCCCCAGCGCACAAAAAGTCGAGGTAGGCGGGCGCTTGCTGCGTTATCTGGACATGGGCGAGGGCGGCACGCCGCTGGTGTTGGTGCACGGCTTCGGGGGCGATCTGAACAACTGGCTGTTCAATCAACCGGCCCTGGCCGCCGAACGCCGGGTGATTGCCCTGGACCTGCCGGGGCACGGGGAGTCGGGCAAGTCTCTGCAAACGGGAGACGCTGCCGAACTCAGTCACGCCGTACTGGCATTGCTCGACCATTTGGCGCTCGACCGTGTGCATTTGGCCGGCCACTCCATGGGTGGGCTGGTGACCCTCACCGTCGCCAGCCTGGCGCCTGCACGTATCGCCTCCATCACCTTGATCGCCAGCGCCGGTCTGGGTGCCGATATCAACGGCGATTACCTGCGAGGTTTTGTCGAAGCCAACAACCGTAACGCGCTCAAGCCGCCATTGACTCAACTGTTCAGTAACCCTGCGCTGGTGACGCGGCAGATGCTGGAGGACATGCTCAAATTCAAGCGCCTGGAAGGGGTGGATCAAGCGTTGCGCCAGCTCGATCACAAGCTGTTCGATGGCGGGCGGCAGATGCTGGATCTTCGCAGCGAGGTGGGCCGCCAGCCGAGCCTGGTGATCTGGGGCAGTGACGACGCGATCATCCCGGCAAGTCACGCCCAAGGGCTGCAGGCTCAGGTGCATGTATTGCCGGGGCAGGGGCATATGGTGCAGCTGGAGGCGGCGGAGCAGGTCAATCAACTGATCTTCACTTTTTTGAACGCGCAGCCCTGAGTGAGGTTTAAGGGAGGGACGGTTTGGCCTGTCCCTCCCACAAGGTCAAGCGTGTTTTTTCAGCTGGAGCGTTTCAGGGTTTCGCTGGGCAGCTCCTGAAAAAGCGCCCGGTAGCTGTTTGAAAACCGCCCCAAATGCCAGAACGACCAATTCATCGCGACCTCGGCGACCGTGGTGTCGGTCGTGCTCAGCAACTCACGCCGCGCCCCGTTCAACCGACGCAACCTTAACCACTGCGCCGGGCTCATCCCTGTGTAGGTCTTGAACCCTTGCTGCAATTGGCGCAACGGCACACCCGCAATCTGCGCCAGTTCCAACAGGTTGGCGGTTTCATCCGGCGCATCCGCCGCCCATTCGCCGATGCGCGCCATCAATTGGCGTTCTTCATTGCGCTTTTGCAAGGAACTGCCGTCCAGGCACACGCAGGCGTTATCGAGGATAAACAGGCAGTCGTCGAGCAGTTGCTGGGTGAGGGCATCGCGGCTGATGGGGTCGGTCAGTGCCGACAGGCGCGTAAGGGTGCCGCTCAGCCAGCGAGTGAACAGCGCATTTTGCCGACAGGTCAGCGGTGCCATGAACAAGCCTTCGAGTTTGGCTATATCCAGGCCCTGGCGCTGGACGAACTGCGGGCCGAACACCACGGCCACTTCGCGGTAGTTTACCGGGGTGATCCAGGTGTTGCGGCTTTCGCCATTGAGCAGGTACAGCGCGTTGTCGCTGCCGTCGAAACAAAACGCCAGGGCGCCGGCAGGGGCGTTGAAATGCTGCTCCACGCGGGTGTTCATGCACTCTTCGTACACCTGCACCCCGTGCAGGTCGAGGTAGCGCACCCGCCCGGCAAAATGCCCGGGGGACATCTGCTGGTACTGCTGCACCCAGCCGGGTGTCGCACTGCATTGGGCGGCCACATCGCCGGTGGCGAAGGCCTGTACGCGCAAAGCGGTTGCCTGTGTCATGGTGATCCGTGCGCACTCTATTGGTGCGTTGTGCCGCGTGCAAAGTGGATAGATGCCGTTTCAAGGCTGGGCCAAGATAGACCTCAATGCGCTGGGAGTACAAGCCGGCGTCGCATCCCACCCAAGACGAGGTCCTTATGAACGCCCCCTTCGATCAGCTGTCCACGTGGCTGAAAGAACACAAGATTACCGAAGTCGAATGCGTGATCAGTGACTTGACTGGCATCGCACGCGGCAAGATTGCACCCACCAACAAGTTCCTGCATGAGCGAGGCATGCGCCTGCCGGAAAGTGTGTTGCTGCAAACGGTAACCGGGGACTTTGTCGACGACGATATCTATTACGACCTGCTGGACCCGGCCGATATCGACATGATTTGCCGCCCGGTCGCCAACGCCACTTACGTAGTGCCGTGGGCCATCGAGCCCACCGCCATCGTGATCCACGACACCTTCGACAAGCAGGGCAACCCCATCGAACTGTCGCCTCGCAATGTGTTGAAGAAAGTCCTGCAGCTCTACACCGACCAAGGCTGGCAGCCGATTGTCGCGCCGGAAATGGAGTTCTACCTGACCCAGCGCTGCGAAGATCCGGACCTTCCGTTGAAAACTCCCATCGGCCGCTCGGGCCGCGCCGAAACCGGGCGCCAGTCGTTTTCCATTGATGCCGCCAACGAATTCGACCCGCTGTTCGAAGATGTCTATGACTGGTGCGAAGCCCAGGGCCTGGACCTGGATACGCTGATCCACGAAGACGGCCCCGCGCAGATGGAAATCAACTTCCGTCATGGCGACGCCCTGGACCTGGCCGACCAGATCACGGTGTTCAAGCGCACCTTGCGCGAGGCCGCCCTCAAGCACAACGTGGCCGCCACCTTCATGGCCAAGCCAGTGGCCGACGAACCGGGCAGCGCCATGCATTTGCACCAGAGCGTGGTGGAGATTGCCACCGGCAAACCGGTGTTCGTCGATGCCGACGGCAACATGAGCCCGTTGTTCCTGCATCACATCGGCGGCTTGCAGAAGTACATCCCCAAGCTGTTGCCGATGTTCGCGCCCAATGTGAACTCGTTCCGCCGCTTCCTGCCCGATACCTCGGCGCCGGTCAACGTCGAATGGGGCGAAGAGAACCGCACCGTCGGCTTGCGCGTGCCCACTTCCAGCCCGGAGGCGATGCGCGTGGAAAACCGCCTGCCGGGCGCCGATGCCAATCCTTACCTGGCGATTGCTGCCAGCTTGTTGTGTGGCTACCTGGGCATGATCGAGCACATCGAACCCAGTGCCCCAGTGGAAGGCCGCGCCTATGAACGCCGCAACCTGCGCCTGCCGTTCACCCTCGAAGATGCGCTGGCGCGCATGGAGGATTGCGACACGGTCAAGCAGTACCTGGGGGAGAAGTTCGTGCGCGGCTATGTCGCGGTCAAGCGTGCCGAGCATGAGAATTTCAAGCGGGTGATCAGTTCCTGGGAGCGTGAGTTCCTGCTGTTGAGCGTCTGAAAACAAGCATAAGAGGGGTGACGATATGCGTCTTGTGAACAAGCTTCTTCCACTGGCCCTGGTCGCGGCGTTCAGCAGTGCCGGCCAGGCGGCGCCGACGGTGAGTGTCTACAACTGGACCGATTACATTGGCGAGACCACCTTGGCGGATTTCCAGGCCAAGACCGGCATCAAGGTGATCTACGATGTGTTCGACTCCAACGAAACCCTGGAGGGCAAGTTGCTGGCCGGGCGCACCGGGTATGACGTGGTGGTGCCGTCCAACCACTTCCTGGCGCGCCAGGTGAAGGCCGGCGCGTTCCTCAAGCTTGACCGCGCGCAGTTGCCCAACTTCAAGAACCTGGACCCCAAGCTGCTGAAGTTACTGGAACAGAACGACCCCGGTAATGCGCACTCGGTGCCGTACCTGTGGGGCACCAATGGCATTGGCTACAACGTCGACAAGGTCAAGCAAGTGCTGGGCATCGACCGCATCGATTCGTGGGCCGTGCTGTTTGAACCGGAAAATATCAAGAAGCTGCATGAGTGCGGCGTGGCCTTCCTCGATTCAGCGGATGAGCTGTTCCCGGCGATCCTCAACTACATGGGCAAGGACCCACGCAGCGAGAATGCCGAGGACTACAAGCAGGCCGAAGCCAAGCTGCTGACGCTGCGGCCGTACATCACTTATTTCCACTCTTCCAAGTACATCTCGGACCTGGCCAACGGCAATATCTGCGTGGCCTTCGGTTATTCCGGCGATGTGTTCCAGGCCGCCAACCGCGCCAAGGAAGCCAAGAACGGGGTGAACATTGCGTACTCGATCCCCAAGGAAGGCTCTAACCTGTGGTTCGACCTGTTGGCGATTCCGGCCGATGCGAGCAACCCTAAAGAAGCCCATGCGTTCATCAACGACCTGCTTGAGCCTGAGGTGATTGCCAAGGTCAGCACCTCGGTGGGCTATGCCAACGCCAACCCGGCCGCCAAGCCGTTCATGCCTGCGGAGCTGGTGAACAATCCTGAGGTGTACCCGCCCCAGGACGTACTCGACAAACTCTATATCTCCACCACGCCTACCCCGGCGACCATGCGCGTGATGACCCGCGCCTGGAGCAAAGTGAAGTCCAACCGATGATGCAGTCCAATGAACATGCCCCGTCCTATTACCGCGCTTCGGCGAATGCCATGGCGCAGCGGCCCACACTTGAGGCAGACCTGAGCGCCGATGTGTGTGTGATCGGCGGCGGCTTTACCGGGGTCAACACCGCCATTGAACTGGCCCAGCGCGGGCTTTCGGTGGTGCTGCTGGAAGCGCGCTGCATCGGTTGGGGCGCCAGCGGGCGCAACGGTGGGCAATTGATCCGTGGCATTGGCCATGATGTCTCCGGGTTTGCCAAATACGTGGGCGAGGAGGGCGTGCGCTATATGGAGCGGGCCGGTATCGACTCGGTCGCCCTGGTGGGCCAGCGCATTGCCGAGCACGGCATCGACTGTGACCTGCGCTGGGGGTTTTGCGAACTCGCCAATACTCCGGCGCAGTTCGCGGCGTTCAAGGGCGAACAGGCGCACCTGGCGGCCGTGGGGTATGCCCATGAAACGCGGCTGGTCGGCCCACAAGACATGGCACAGGTGGTGGGCTCTGCTATGTATGCCGGCGGCCTGGTCGACATGGGTTCCGGGCATCTGCACCCGCTCAACCTGATATTGGGTGAAGCGCAGGCGGCCGAGGCCCTCGGGGTGCGTATCTTTGAGTACAGCCCGGTGCTGGAGCTGATCCATGGCGAGACGGTGCGGGTGCGCTGCACAGGCGGCAGCGTGCGCGCAGCCAACCTGGTGCTGGCATGCAATGCCCATCTTGAGGAGCTGGAGCCGCGCTTGAGCGGCAAGGTACTGCCGGCGGGCAGCTACATCATCGCCACCGAGCCTCTGCCTGAGCCCGTGGCCCAGCAGTTGATCCCACAGAACCTGGCGCTGTGCGACCAGAAAGTCGGCCTGGATTACTACCGGCTGACCGCCGACCGGCGCCTGTTGTTCGGTGGTGCCTGCCACTACTCGGGGCGCGACCCCCAGGACATCGCCGCGTACATGCGCCCGAAAATGCTCAAGGTGTTCCCGCAGTTGGCCAACACGGCTATCGAGTTCCAGTGGGGCGGCAAGATCGGCATTACTGCCAACCGTTTTCCCCAGGTCGGGCGCCTCAAGCAGTACCCCAACGTGTTCTATGCGCAAGGCTATTCCGGTCACGGCTTGAACGTGACGCACTGGTGCGCACGGTTGCTGGCCGAAGGGATACACGCGGGTGCAAGCCAGGGCCTGGATATTTTCAGCCAGGTGCCGCACATGACCTTTCCCGGTGGCAAGGCGCTGCGCTCGCCACTGCTGGCGTTGGGGATGTTGTGGTATCGGTTGCGCGAAGCACTCTGATTGATCGTTCCCACGCTCTGCGTGGGAACGCCGCCGCGGACGCTCCGCGTCCCGCCGTTTAGTGACGCGGAGCGTCATGGGATGCATTCCCACGCGGAGCGTGGGAACGATCACCGGAGCGTGGGAACGATCAGTCGGTCAGCACTTTGCGAAAGGTTTCCACCAACGGCCTCAAGTTGACGCGGTGCCAGGCCGCCCACAGCGGTGTGGTGTAGGCCAGCCACGGCAGTTCGCGCAATACCACGCCCGGTGGAGCGTTGCGGCTCAGGCCCTTTTGCACCATCGCCACCCCTAGCCCCGACGCGACCAGGCCCAATGCAGTAAAGGGCTCGCTGGCCTCCATGGGGATCTGCGGGGTGAAACCGGCGCGGATGCAGGCGGCGACGAAATCATCGGCCGGGTTGGCGCCAGGTTTGCGCTGCACGCCGATCCATTGTTGGTCGGCCAGGTGTTCGGGCAACAGTTCAGGGTGTTGAACCAGCGGATGCTGTTCAGGCAGGGCCAGCAGCATCGGGTCATCGAGGACTTGCCAGGCGGTCAGGTCCGGGTCGTCGGCGGCAGGTGGTTCGCCCACCAGGGCGATGTCCAGGCTGCGTTGGCGCAAACCTTCGAGTTGTTCCAGGGAGGGCAGGTTATACAGCTTGATATGCACGGCGGGCCTATCGTCGCGCAGTATGCGCAAGGCATTGGGCAGGACACCGGCGTGCATGGCGTTTTCGATATAACCGATGCACAAACCGCCTTCTTCGCCGCGGCCCAGGCGCTTGCCCAGGGACTCCAGGCGGTTGGCGTGGGTCAGCAGGGCCTTGGTTTCGGCCAGGAACGTCTGGCCGTCGCGGGTCAGGCGGATGCGCTGCTGGCTGCGCTCGAACAGGGTCAGGCCCAGGCGTTCCTCGAGCTGGGCGATCTGCCGACTCAGGGGCGATTGGGAAATGTGCAAGCGCTCGGCGGCGCGGCCGACGTGCTCTTCTTCGGCTACCACTTCGAAGTAGCGCAACTGGCGTAGATCAATCATGTAAGACCTTCAAGGACTCAAGTTGGTCGCAGTATGTCTTGGACGGTCTGATCAGTGCAATCTAGCATCTGCTCAACGGTCACAGCGACCTCGCACCGATTGAGGAACCACCATGAGCTTGAAAGACACACTGCCCGGCGTACTGGGCTTTGGCACCGCCCCCTTGGGCAATATGTTTCGCGCTATCCCCGAAGAAGAAGCCCAGGCCACCGTCGAGGCCGCCTGGAGCCACGGCGTGCGTTACTTCGATACCGCGCCGTTCTACGGCTCGGGCCTGTCGGAAATCCGCTTGGGCCAGGCCCTGTCCAACTATCACCGCGATGACTACGTGCTCAGCACCAAGGTTGGCCGGGTGATTCTGGATGAAGTCGAAGAAACCGCCCGTGACCTTGGGGAAAAAAGCGGCGTATTCGAACACGGCCGGCCCAATAAAATACTCAATGACTACAGTGCCGACGCCACCTTGCGCTCCATTGAAGACAGCCTGACACGCCTGCAAACCGATCGCCTGGACATCGTGTGGGTTCACGACATCGCCCAGGATTTTTTATGGCGACCAATGGCTGGAATACTTCAACCAGGCCCGCACTGGTGCCTTCAAAGTACTTACCCGTTTGCGCGAGCAAGGTGTGATCAAGGCGTGGGGGCTGGGCGTCAATCGTGTCGAGCCTTGCGAATTGACCCTGGACCTGACCGAAGCCCAGCCTGACGGTTTTCTGCTGGCGGGGCGCTACACGCTGCTGGATCACGACCGCGCCTTGCAGCGCCTGATGGACGCAGCCCACGCCCAGCAGGTCGAGATCGTCGTCGGTGGCCCGTACAGCTCCGGCATCCTCGCTGGCGGTGCGCATTTTGAATACCAGCAAGCCAGCCCGGCGATTATTGCCAAGGTCGAGCAGATCAAGGCAATTGCCCAGGCGTTTGGCGTCAGTATCAAGGCCGCTGCGCTACAGTTCTCACTGGCGCATCCGGCGGTGGCGGCGGTGATTCCCGGTGCCAGTCGTCCGGGGCGGATTGCCGAAGACGTCGCGGCGTTGTCTGAACAGATTCCAGCAGCCTTCTGGCAAGCGTTGCGCGAGGCCCGCTTGATCTCGGACCGTGCACCTTTGCCTCTCTCACGTTAAGGAGCTTGAGCATGAAGATTGATGTAAGCGGCAAAGTGGCTATTGTCAGCGGCAGCACCGCCGGTATCGGCCTGGGCATCAGCCAGGCCCTGGCGCAATCCGGCGCCACGGTGGTGGTGATCGGGCGTGATGCAGGCAAGGTGGACGACGCCTTGGCGAGCATTCGCCAGGCGGTTCCCGCTGCTCAACTGCGTGGTTTAGTGGCCGACCTCGGGACCGTTGAAGGCGCACAGAAACTCTTCGCCGCCGAACCCCGCGCCGACATTCTGGTCAACAACCTGGGCATCTTCGACGCGGTGGATTTCTTCGACGCGCCGGACAGTGAGTGGGCGCGCTTCTATGAGGTCAATGTGATCTCCGGCGTGCGCCTGGCGCGGCATTATGTGCCGGGTATGGTCGAGCAGGGCTGGGGTCGGGTGATCTTCGTGTCGTCGGAATCTGGCGTGGCGACGCCGGCTGACATGATCAACTACGGAGTGACCAAAAGCGCCAACCTGGCGGTGTCCCACGGCCTGGCCAAGCGCCTGGCGGGTACTGGGGTGACGGTGAATGCTATCTTGCCGGGGCCGACCTTTACCGATGGCCTGGAACACATGCTCAAGGACGCCACGGCCGAATCCGGGCGCAGTGCCCGAGACGAAGCAGATGTGTTTGTGCGCCATGCGCGGCCCACCTCGATCATCCAGCGTGCGGCCAATGTGGATGAAGTGGCGAACCTGGTGGCGTACATTGCTTCACCGCTGTCTTCGGCGACGACCGGTGCCGCGCTGCGGGTCGACGGTGGCGTTGTCGACAGCATGGCAATCTGATTTTTTCCTGACTGGAGTATTGATTGTGGCAACAGCTTCTTCTGTGATTGAAATTGCGGTGTCGGCCGACCAAGTCTGGCAACTGATTGGCGGCTTCAACAGCCTGCCCGACTGGCTGCCTTTGATTGCCAAGAGCGAGCCGAGCGAGGGTGGCCGTGTGCGTCACCTGACCGCCGCTGACGGCGGCACGATTGTCGAGCGCTTGCAGACTTTCGACAACGTGGCGCGCACCTACAGCTACACCATTGAAGCGTCGCCGTTTCCGGTGAGTGCTTACCTGTCGACCTTGCAGGTGGAAGCGTTGACGGACACCTCGGCGAAAGTGACCTGGTCCGGCGTGTTCACGCCGGCAGCGGGCACCACCGATGCGCAAGTCGAGGAATTGTTTGCCGGTATTTACGAAGGCGGGCTTGAGGCGCTGCGCGGTAACTTCTAAAGATTGTGGCGAGGGAGCTTGCTCCCGCTGGACTGCGTAGCAGTCCCACAAAGAGCGGGGCCGCTTCGCGCCCCAGCGGGAGCAAGCTCCCTCGCCACAGGTGGGGTTTAGCCTATATGGAGCAAGGCTGCCGCGACAGCCTCTGCCGGCGTCATCTGCGCCGTATCCAGCCTGAACGGTGGTACCTCCCAGCGTTCATACTCATGCACCTGTACCGATTCCCAGGTCGGTGGCACCAGCCCCGGAATATCGCCCACACGCCCTTCGACTCGGCGCCGATGCGCCTGCTGATCGGTACACACTACCTCGACATTGATCAGTGCCACGCCGGCCGCTGTCGCCACCGCTTGCCAGGCATCGCGGCTTTCCTTCACCGGGTTCACACAATCGGCGATTACCCGCTGTGCCAGGCGCAGGTTACTCAGCGCCAGCGCATTCGCCACACCGTAGCCACTGGCCCCCACATCGCCCGCCAACACCGCAGCCTCCCGCAGCGCCTGCTCAATCACATCAATACGCAGGTAAACCGCGCCCAACTGTCGCGCCAGCTCCCTGGCAATCGTGGTCTTGCCACTGCCAGGCAAGCCGCTGAATACAATAAGCATGACCCATCAACCCCATATGTAGGAGCGAGCTTGCTCGCGAAAAACGCCAACAAAACGCGTACTGCCTGAATAAACGCGGTGCCTGTGAGTTTTTCGCGAGCAAGCTCGCTCCTACAGTGGTATTAGAACCGCGTGATTCATTTCACCCACAGGAGCGCCCATGACCCTGCCGTTCGTGAAGATGCACGCCCACGGCGATGACTTCATTATCATCGACCGCCGTGGCGAGGATAACCCCATTAATGCGCAGATTGCCCGCCACCTGGGTAACCGCCGCACCGGCATCGGTTTCAATCAACTGGCGGTGGTGCTCGACTGTGAGCAGGCCGCCGCGCGCGTTCAGTTCTGGAACCCCGACGGAACACGCCTGCAAACCTGCGGCAGCGCGACTCGTGGCGTGGCCGACCGCCTGATGCATGAGGCAGGTGCCGAGGCCATTGTGCTGCTTAGCGACCGCGGTTTACTGACATGCACACGTGCTGATGGGCAGCGGGTGTCGGTGGACATGGGCGCACCCTCGCTGGGCTGGGCGTCGGTACCCTTGGCCAAGGCGATGGACACCTGCGTGTTGCCTATCGACGGCCAGCCGGCAGCGTGCAGCATGGGCAACCCGCATTGCACGTTTTTTGTAGAGGATGTGACTGCGCTCGATATTGAGGCCATAGGCTCGACCCTGGAAGTTCACCCGCTGTTTCCGGCCAGGACCAATGTGCATTTCGTGCAAGTGCTGGACCGCGGCCATATCCGCCTGCGTATCTGGGAGCGTGGCGGCGGTGTGCCGCTGGGGTCCGGTTCATGCTGTTGCGGGGCGGTCGTCAACGGCATCCGGCGAGGGCTGCTCGATGAGCGTGTGGAAGTCCAGTGCGACGGTGGCGCGGTCACGGTGCAATGGGACGGGCAGGGCGGCGTGATATTGACCGGCCGTGTCGAGCCGATCATGCAGGGCACCGCGTACCTGGACTAGAACTTCACGGTAAACGTGGTGCCGGCACTCGCACAGGAACTCACCGCCACGTCGCCGCCATGTACTTTGGCCAGTTCGCGTACGATATACAGGCCCAGGCCTACGCTACGCACGTCGCTGCCTTGGTCGGTGCCGCGGGTCATGGGTTCGAACAACCCGGCCAGCAGGGTTTGCGGAATCGCCGGGCCGTGGTTGTGCACCGCAACCGCGCAGGTGTTGTCGCCCAGGCGTGAGGTGATGGTAATCGGCTGCAGCAAGTCGCCATAGGCCACGCTGTTGGCCACCAGGTTACCGATCATCTGTTGCACACGGTCGGCGTCCAGGCAGGCGTCGCCCTGGCCCTCGGCGTGATGCACCAGCGTGGCCTTGGGGAAGGCCACCCGCAGTTCGTCGACGCTGCGATGAATAACGCCATGCAGGTCCAGCGGTTGCGGCTTGATGGTAATGCCCTGGCCGACCCGGGCCTGGGTGAAGTCCAGCAGGTCGGCGATCATGCGATGGGCGCGTTCGGAAGACTGGCCGATGTGCCCCAGTAGCTGGCGCTCCTTGGCCGTGCGCTCGCCGCGCTGGAGAAAGTCGGCGGCCATGCGGATCGCCGTCAGAGGGTTTTTCAGGTCGTGGCTGACAATCGCCACCATCTGTTCGGCAAACAACGCCCGGCGCTGGGCAATGGCGTAGGCCTCGCTCAGCTCGGCCTGGGCCTGGTGCAGGGCCAGTTCCGTGGCGGTTTTTTCCTGCAGCAGGGCTTCGGCCTGCTTGCGCGCATTGAGCAGTTCGCGCTCGTACTTGTCACGGTCGGTGGTGCCGAACAGCGCCAGGTCATACACCACGCCGGCCGGCTGCTGGCGCTGGTTGGCATTGAGCAAGACCGTGACTTTGTGCCCGTTGCAATGGCGGATGTCGAGCTTCACCTCGGTGACGCTGCCGTGCATGCGCAGCATTGGCGCCAGGTGCGTCTGGTAGAAAATCCGCCCGCCCATGGCCAGCAGGTCCTGGAAACGCCGGCCCAGCAGTTGGGCCGCCGTGAAGCCCAGCCAATCGCACAAGCGTGGGTTGACGTGCAGGATCGTGCCATCTTCCTGGGTCACCGCCAGGGCACAGGCCGCGCTGTCAAACAGCGGGTCAACGGGCATCGGCAGCCGCCCAAGGGGCCAGGAACCGGTCCATCGCCGCGGCACACGCCTGGGGGGCGCTCATATGCGGGCAATGGCCGACATTCTCGACCAGGCAATAAGTGCTGTTAGGTAATACGGTGTGCAGGTATTCACCCACGGCCACGGGGGCGATCAGGTCGTCGGTCGATTGCAGGATCAGCACCGGGGTGGTCAGGCCGAACACATCCTGGCGGTTATCCGACAGGAAGGTCACGCGGGCGAACTGCTTGGCGATGTCCGGCTCGGTGCGACAGAAGCTGTCGGTGAGCACCTCGCTCAGGTGCGGCTGCGTCGGGGCGCCCATGATCACCGGGGCCATGGCGCTGGACCAGCCAAGGTAGTTGCTGTCGAGGGTGTCGAGCAGGTCGTCGATGTCATCGTGCTTGAAACCGCCGACATACTCCTCAGTATCGATATAGCGCGGCGATGGGCCAATCATCACATGCGCGGCAATGCGTTCCGGGATGAAACGATCAGCGAGAGTGCCGATCATCGAGCTCACCGAGTGGCCCACTAGAATCACCGGGCCTTGGGCGTAGGCGTCGATAATCTCGTTCAGGTCATGGGCATAGCCATCCAGGCGGCTGTATTTGGCTTTGTCGAACGCACTCAAGTCCGACAGGCCGGCGCCAACCAGGTCATACAGCACCACGCGAAAGCGGTCGAGAAAGTGCGGCGCCAGGGCATCCCACATGGCCTGGTTGCAACCGAAACCGTGGGAAAACACCAGGGTCGAGGGACCGTTGCCCATCACATGTACATTGTTGCGGTGACTTAGGTCCATGGGCGTCCCGTAGATGGCTTATTGCTATGCAGCTGATCGGCAGTTTAGATAGTCGCAGGCCCTGGGTCACGCGTTTGCACGCAGATAAGGTAAAGTCGGCGCCTTCAGGGAGAGACTTCAGGTAACCATACATGATCGTGCTTGTGCGGCAATCGGTGTTCAGCCTACTGGCCCTGGTATTTTCCAGCCTGTTGATCACCGCTCATGCGGACACCTCGCCGATTGGGGTAGCCCTTGATCAGCGGGTCATTGACCTGACAAACACCCTCGACTCGGGCACCGCCCAGCGCCTCAAGCAACAACTGGCTGACCTTGAACAACGCAAAGGCGCGCAAGTGGCGGTACTGCTGGTGCCAACCACCGGCAGCGCCGATATCGAAGGCTACGCCAACCAGCTGTTTCGTGCCTGGAAACTGGGACGCAAGGACGTCAACGACGGCATCCTGCTGGTGGTGGCCAAGGACGATCGCAAGGTACGTATCGAGGTGGGCTACGGCCTGGAAGGCATCGTCACCGACCTGCTGGCCCATCGTATTATTGAAGAACAGATCACCCCGGCGTTTCGCCAGGGCGATTTTGCCGGCGGTGTGCAACAGGGGGTGGACGCCCTGACCGTGCTGGTGGACGGCGGTGACCTGCCGCAACTGGCGGGAGCCGGGATCAACCCCCAATTCATGGCATTGTTGGCGGCGCTTATCCTGGGCGGCTTGGGCGGCGTGGCGATTGCAGCCGGCAAGCTGCATTGGCGCAAGGCGTTGATCGCCGCCGTGGCGGCCACGCTGTTGTTGACGCTGCTGGCGGGCGGTTTGGAGTGGCCGATGTTCCTGTTTGTCATGCCGCTGACGCTGTTGATAGGCGGCGCGATATTCGGCGCGCTGTGGCAGGTGCGTACGCTGTTTTACTGTGTGATCGGGCTGCTGGCTTACAGCCTCGGGTTGGTTATGGCAAACCATTACGTGGATGTCAGTTTCATCCATTGGCTGCTGTGGCCATTGGGCGTCTTGGTGGTGCTGGGGTTGTACCTGGTACTGCTGCTGATCATGAGAGAGGCATGGCGCACCAGCCGCGCCGGTTTTATTGTGCGGTTGCTGGCGGCGGTAGTGGTGTACGTGGTGGCAGGATGGGTGATTGACGACGGCCGCGACGGCTGGCTGCTGGCGTTTCCTATCGCATCGTTTGTCGCGCTGATTATCTTTGGCAAGGTTGGCGAGGGGGCTGGATCTGGCTCGGGCGGTGGCTCCGGTTCAAGTTCCAGCAGTTCTAGCAGCAGCTCGTCCGGTGGTGGTGGTTCCAGTGGCGGTGGTGGGGCTTCCGGCAGTTGGTGACTCGCTGGCGGATGCCCACGCTTTCGCACCCCACCCATGGCAAGCGCGTGTTTGGCAATACCATGGGGAGGCGCAACGGCTTGGATAGCAAACAGTCGTTTGCACTGTTACGCCTTGACCCAACCGCCCTTGCCGCCGGATTTGATTTAGGAATCTATGGGGGCGCGATTGGCGACGCTCGGAGCGTCGTCGATGACCTTTTGGTCCGCAGGCAGGTAACCGTGATCAAACCGATGGGGAAGAGGGGGGATCTGCGCGTCGTCGATGACCTTTTTGTCCGAAGGCAGGCAGAGGTGATCAAACCGACGGGGAAGAGGGTGGATCTGCGCGTCGTCGATGACCTTTTTGTCCGAAGGCAGGAAGATCTGATCAAACCGATGGGGAAGAGGGTGGAACTGCGCGTCGTCGATGACCTTTTTGTCCGAAGGCAGGAAGTGGTGTTCAAACCGATGGGGAAGAGGATGGACCTGAGCGACGTGGATGGCTTTTTTGTCCGAAGGCAGGAAGAGGCGATCAAACCGATTGCGATTGGCGTAGGCCCGATATTCGTCGCCGACGCTCTTCCAGCCGCACTTGCCGTCGGACACTTCTGCATCATCGCCAACCCTGTTTTCTTCCAAGGGGTTGTACCTGGGTTTATCGTTATCGATCTTGCTTGCGTAAACAGGTTGGGAGGTCGGGATGGATGGGGTGAAGCCACTGATTGAAGACACGATTGCACCTCTGTGATAGCCAGGAAGATGCCCCGCCGGGGCAGGGTCCTGGCGGGGTGTTTCGCAGGCTACAGCGTCCGGAACCTTCACTCAATGTGGCCTGTTTCGCGTGAATGTAAGCGTGTGAAACCCCTGTGTGGTTAGCTCATGCAGCGGGAGAAGTTGCTGTAGGCACAATCTGAGATAACGCTTTGCAGCGTCAGGCTTGACGTCAGACAGCACAGACAAATCCAGGATTTTTACCTGTTGAAAAGCATTCGTTCCCTGCACGGCTTTTCGGCAGTTTCATGCCTTGCAACACACAATCACAACTGCGACGGTGTGGCTTTCAACGCCATCACCATTTCATGCCACGCCATCCCACCGTGATCCGACGGCGAAGGGCGCACGTAGGTATAGCCCATGCGGGTGTACAACGGCACATGCTGTTGCTTGCACATTAGATGAATCGTCTGCTTGCCCAGTGTTCCCATGCGCTGCACGAACGCGGTCATCAGTTTTTTTGCATAGCCTTTGCCTTGATGGGCCGGGTCGACCACTACCGACATGATCACCACATTCGGCGCCTCGACGTCATGGCCCACCAACTCCTTGAAAGCCTCGTCCGACATTACCACCTCATGGGCACAGCCCGAGTTGATGAACCCCACCACTGCGCCATCTTCCTCCAGTATCAGAAATCCCTCGGGATACTGCGCGATGCGCGTGGCGATCTTTTCAAGCGTTGCGGCTTCGTCGCCTTCGTAAGCGGTGGTTTCAATGTGAAAGCAGCGTGCGGCGTCGGTGGGCAGGGCGTTGCGCAGGGTGAGGGTGGGCATGGGCGGTTCCAGGGATGTTCAGTGAAAGGCCACATCATAGAGAAACATCGGGCCTATGGCACCGCACAGCCATTCATCACCCCTTGTAGGAGCGAGCTTGCTCGCGAAAAACGTCAACGATAACGCGCGCCTCCTGGATGAACGCGGCGCCTGCGAGTTTTCGCGAGCAAGCGCGCTCCTACACGTTGTAAGGGTAGGGCAGGCGCGACCGAGAGTCTGTATCAAACCCCTCCCACCAACTTGCCACTGTCCATCCGGCGCTTATACGCACTGTCCCGACTCGCCAACCAGAAGTACAACGGCGAGGTCACCGCCAGCCCCACCACCCACGACAAGTCCGCGCCGTTGATGTGCTGCGAAATCGGCCCGACGTACAGCGGCGTGTTCATGAACGGAATCTGCACCGCGATCCCCACCGCATAGGCCAGCAGCGCTTGCGGGTTGTACTTGCCGTAGATGCCGCCATCTACACGGAAGATCGAGGCGATGTCGTATTGGCCTTTATGAATGGCGTAGAAGTCGATCAGGTTGATCGCCGTCCAGGGCACCAGCACCACGAGCAGCACCAGCACCATGTCGACGAAGTGGCCGATGAAGTCTTGGGAGGCAAACACCGCCGCAATCGAACAGGCGGCCAGCACGATGATGGAGATCACCGCACGGCTTTTCGCGGTCGGGATCCAGCGGTAGGCGAAGGTCTGTACCAGGGTGATGATCGACAGCACCGCGCCGTACAGGTTGAGGGCGTTGTGGCTGATCACGCTGAGCAGGAACAGCACCAGCATCAACGGGCCGATGGCGCCGGTGGCGAGTTTGACGGCGTCCATGGTGTCCATGCCTACCGGCGTGGCGAGCACTGCCACGGCGCCGAAGATGAACGCCAGGCTCGACCCTAGCGCCGAGCCCAAGTAGGTGGTCCAGAAGGTGGCGGCTACCGGCACGTCGGCTGGCAGGTAGCGGGAATAGTCCGACACGTAGGGCGCAAAAGCGATCTGCCACAGCGCGGCCAGGGAAACGGTGGCCAGCCAGCCGGATATATTGAAGCTGCCACGGGTGAGGAAATCCGTGGTCTGTACATGGGTGAAGATGTAGCCAAAGCCCAGCACGATGCCGGCGCCCAGCACCCAGGTGCCGATGCGATTGAGTACGTGGATGAAGCGATAGCCGATGATGCCGATGATCCCGGAACCAATGGCGCCGATAACGATGCCCACTGGTACAGGTACGACGTCCACCACGCCGTGCAGGGATTTACCGGCCAGCACAATGTTGGAGGCGAAGAAGCCGATGTACATCACCCCGGCAATCACCACCACCAGCAACGCGCCGAGGGAGCCGAACTGAGCACGGCTCTGGATCATCTGCGGGATGCCCATCTGCGGGCCCTGGGCTGAGTGCAATGCCATCAACACACCGCCGACCAAATGGCCGACAAGAATGGCGACAATGCCCCACACCAGGTTGAGGTGGAACAGTTGCACACCCAGTGCGCCAGTGACGATAGGCAACGGCGCGATGTTGCCGCCGAACCACAGGGTGAACAGGTCTCTTACCTTTCCATGGCGATCTTCCGGAGGCACGTATCCAATCGTGTGTTTTTCGATGAGCGGGGCGGAGGATGTTGCAGTGGTAACCATGACGAGCTCCAAGGCAAGGTGAGTACGTGGACGTACTTCGCTATGCGCTGCACGGGCGGCGCTTTGTTGTTGGAGTGATCATCTGTAATGGGCGCAGGCAGGTAAATTAGTAAGTTTGTTGCTATAGACCTTAAAAAAAATATCTCACGTGGTTTTATGCTCCGGTATGTTGCATGGGCTTCAATGGCTTGAAAAACCGGTGTATCTGCGCACCTGTTTGGGGCGAAAACCCACGTTTATGGAGGTGCCGATGGCTGCCTACAACCTGCGCCAGCTCAGATATTTTGTGACCACGGCCGAATGCGGCAGCGTCGCCGAGGCGTCGCGCAAGCTGTATATCGCCCAGCCGTCGGTGTCCACGGCGATCAAACAGCTGGAAGACAGCTTTGGCGTGCAGCTGTTTATCCGCCACCACGCCCAGGGCGTTTCCCTTACGCCCAGTGGCGCGCGCTTTTATCGCAAGGCGTTGGAGCTGTTGCGGGTGGCCCATGAGTTCGAGCAGAACGCCCTGGCGGATAATGACGTGGTGGCCGGGCAGATCGACATCGGCTGCTTTGAAACCGTGGCGCCGTTGTACCTGCCACGCTTGATCGCCGGCTTCAAGGCACGCTGGCCAGGGGTGGAGATCCGCATCCGCGATGGCGAGCAGCAGGAATTGGTGCAGGCGCTGACCGCAGGCAGTATCGACGTGGCGATGTTGTTTGAGCACGACCTGGGTGGCACCATCGAGACCACGCCGCTGATGCCGCCCCAACAGCCCTATGCGTTGCTGCCGGCCGATCACCGCTTCGCCCAGCAGGCCAGGGTGTCCTTGGCCGACCTGGTGCTGGAGCCAATGATTTTGCTGGACGTGTTGCCCAGCCGTACCTACTTCGTGAGCATCTTCGAAGAGCGCGGGCTGACCCCGAATATCGTATTCAGCTCGCCCTCCATCGAGATGGTGCGGGGCATGGTGGGGCGCGGGTTCGGGTTCTCGATCCTGGTGACCAAACCCTTCAGCGAGTACACCTATGATGGGCAGAAGGTGGTGTGCATTCCCTTGGCGGAAACGGTCACGGGGTCCGGGTTGTCGGCGGTGTGGTTGCGCCGTGCACCGCTGACCAAGCCGGTGCAGTTGTTTGTCGACTACTGCCGTGAAGAACTTGCGCGGTTACTGGCGTGACTGCGAACCAGCCCCGCGCGCTTATGCGGGTCAGTGCTCGGCCAACTGGACCTGTTGCTTGGCCAGCTTCACCACATTGTCCAGGGTAAACCCGAATTTCTCCTGCAACTTTGCCAGCGGTGCCGAGGCGCCAAAGCTGTTCATCACCACCTTGGCGCCGGTCTGCCCGACATAGCGGTCCCAGCCCAAGGGGCCGGCCTGTTCCACCACTACGCGAGCTTTCACTGCGGGCGGCAGCACACTGTCGCGATAGGCTTGATCCTGCTCTTCAAACAGCTCCCAACTGGGCATCGATACCACGCTGGCGGCAATGCCTTCACCTTTGAGCTGCTCATACGCGGCGACCGCCAGGCTGACTTCGCTGCCTGTTCCTATCAGGATGACCTCAGGCTCTTGCGCACTGGCCAGCACGTAGGCACCTTTGGCCGCGCCGCAGGCCGCCGCGTACTGGGTGCGATCCAGAGTGGGCAGCGGCTGGCGTGACAGCACGACACAGCTGGGCCGATGAGTCTGGGCCAAGGCGACTTTCCACAATTCCAGCGTTTCATTGGCATCGCCCGGGCGCAAGGTCAACAGCCCCGGCGTGGCCCGCAGTTGGGTGAGGTGTTCGATAGGCTGATGTGTCGGTCCATCCTCGCCGACGCCGATGGAGTCATGGGTAAACACGAAGATCACGGGTAATTCCATGATCGCCGCCAGGCGGATCGGCGGTTTCATGTAATCGCTGAATACCAGGAAGGTCGAGGTATACGGGCGCAGGTAGGACAGCGCCATGCCGTTGGCGATTGCGCCCATGGCGTGTTCGCGGATACCGAAGTGCAGGTTGCGCCCGCTGTAATCATCCGCGCTGAAACGCCCGGCGTCGTCGAAGGTGAGGTTGGTCTTGGTCGAGGGCGACAAATCCGCCGAGCCGCCCAGCAGCCAGGGGATCTGTTGGGCGAAGGCATTCAACACTTCGCCGCCTGAGGCACGGCTGGCGACGCCTTTGGCATCGGCGGCAAAGTCTGGCAGGTGCGCTTGCCATTGCTCGGGCATTTCCCCGGCGCGCATGCGTTGCAGTTCATCGGCCCGTTGCGGCTCGAGGGAGGCCAGGGTCTGGTTCCATTCGGCGTACAACGGCTCGGCACGTTCGTAAAGGGCATCGCGCAACACTGTGCGAGCCTCTTGCGGCACCAGGAAGCTCGAATCCTGCGGCCAGCCATAGGCGGCCTTGGTCAGGCGAATTTCATCGTCCCCCAACGGCTCCCCATGGGCAGCAGCGGTATTGTGTTTGTGCGGTGAGCCGTAGCCGATCACGCTGTCCACGACGATCAAGGTGGGCGCGCCGGTGTTGGCCTTGAAGGTTTCCAGCGCCACGCACAAGGCCTGCAAGTCATTGGCGTCGGTGACATGCACGGTGTGCCAGCCATACGCCTGGAAGCGTTGGAGCACGTCTTCACTGAACGCCAGCTCAGTGTGGCCCTCGATGCTGATGGTGTTGTTGTCATAGATCCAGCACAGGTTATCGAGCTTCAAGTGCCCGGCCAGGGACGCGGCTTCGCTGCTGATGCCTTCCATCATGTCGCCGTCACCGCACAGGGTGTAGACGTCGTAGTCAAACAGCACCTGGCCGTCGCGGTTGAAGCGCTGAGCCAGCCAACGCTCAGCCATGGCCATGCCCACGCTGTTGGCGCAGCCCTGGCCCAACGGGCCGGTGGTGGTTTCTACGCCTGTGGTCATGCGGTACTCGGGGTGGCCAGGGGTCTTGGAGCCCATCTGCCGGAACTGCTTGATATCCTCGAGGCTGACGGCCGGTTGGCCGGAGCGCTTGCCGTGGGCGTCGATCTCTACCACCCCGGCCAGGTGCAATAGCGAATACAGCAACATCGAGGCATGCCCCACCGACAACACAAAACGGTCACGGTTGGGCCAGTCGGGATGTTCGGGGTGATAACGCAGGAAGCGACTCCACAGTGTGTACCCCACGGGCGCCAGGCCCATGGGCGTGCCAGGGTGACCCGAATTGGCCTTCTGCACGGCATCCATGGCCAGGGTGCGTAGGGTATTGATGCATTGGGTGTCGGCAGCAGTGGCAACGTGATTCATAAAACCGTTCTCCCTGGGGTGGCGATCTACAGTGGAGGGCAGGGCGGGGCAAAGGTTTGATCCCATCGCGTGCGCCGCGACGAACGGGTCGTTCTTGACTTCGAACATGACAAGGCTTGTTGGAATGGGCTAGCTTCAAGGGCGTAGACCATCGATCAATCTGTGGAGGTACGCCATGCCAGTGAAACACGACCTGTATCAGGACTTGGGATTGAGCAAGGAAGACGTTCACAAGCGCAGGGCGCAAGACAACCGGTTGGACTCACTGCTCACTCAATACGACGACGCCGACGCCAAGGTGCTAAAAGCGGAAAAAGCCAGTGCCAGCGATGAAGAGGTGGAGAACCTGAAGAAGAAGCGGCTGTCGATCAAAGACGAAATTGCGCAGCGGCTGGGTTAAGCAAACCCGTAACCTGTGGCGAGGGAG
>NZ_JALJRP010000044.1:37279-37716 GCF_024519715.1 Pseudomonas sp. Pse35
TGGGGTGCGAAGCGCCCCCATTGGCGGCGGCTGCGCAGCCGAACGGGAGCAAGCTCCCTCGCCACACGCACGGAATGTGCACATTTGTTCAGAATTGTCTGGAGGACAAGTGCCGCTTCTCTCCTTATGATGCGCCCCGTCCACTCGGCTCTGGGGCTTGTTGCGGCGCAAGGATTGCGTTGTTTGAGCCGGGTGGGCATCCTCAGAATTCATGCAACACAGGGCCGAATCGGTCGGCTGCAAATGCTGTCTGTGGGAGCTGGCTTGCCTGCGATGGCGGCCTCCCAGCCGACGCCTATCTACCTGACACACCGCGATCCAACTGTGGGAGCGGGCTTGCTCGCGAAGGCGGCCTGACAGGCGACGCAGGTATACCGGGTGTATATCCATTCCTGCGGTAACGGCCACTTAGGGTTCCGCTTTTACAGCGGCTCACT
>NZ_JALJRP010000045.1:0-34491 GCF_024519715.1 Pseudomonas sp. Pse35
GGGGGGGCGCCGCCACGCGCCATCCATGGCGCGGGGCGGCTAAACCGGCATCCCTGCTACAGCCTGTAAAGTTGTGTTGATGCGTAAGGCAATCGCAGGCAAGCCAGCTCCCACATTTGGAGCCCGGGGTGTCTGGGAGATAGGCATCGGCTGGCAGGCTGCCACGTCGTACCGGGTCGTGTAGATGTCTATCGCTATCGCACGCCAGCGAGCCCCTGCGTTGAAGCCTCTGCAAATCCAAACGAACGTCCGCAATCGGACACAGTCTGATATAAGACTCGAGCACGGGTAGCCGCACATACATGCCAAGTCAATGAATTCTTGGGTTTTTTTTTATGTGCGCAAAAAACGCCCGATCTGACTGTAGGCCTTGTAGTCCGTGGCTTTCAGCCGATAAAACAGGCTCTGTTCACAAGGTTATCCACAATTTGTGTGGATAACCTTTTATGTCGCCTGGAACTGGAGTGCCCAATGAAACCACCGTTCAATTTCACCCGTTTCCTGCCCATGGCCGCACGTCTGCTCGGCCGTGGCCGCCTGCCCACCCTGTTGTTTGCCGTCGCTGCCAAAGGCTCAAGCCAGGGCAATCGGCTGGGCCAGTTAAAGGACGATCTGAAATTGCTCCAGGCCCTGTGCCTGGCTTACTGGCGCGGCGAATACCGAGCGATCAGCCCCAAGGCGCTGCTCTCGGTGGTAGCGGGGCTGATGTACTTTCTCAGCCCCATTGATGCAATCCCGGACTTTATCCCGATGTTCGGCATGTTCGACGACATCGCCGTGCTGGCGTGGGTCATGAAGACCCTGAGCGGCGAACTGAGCGCCTTTCGTGCGTGGCGCGATGCGCAACGCCCGGAAAAACTCGCGGTGGTTGAGCGCCTCCCCGCGACGCCTGAGCTGCTGGCCCGGGAAAACCCACAAAAAAACTAATGATGCCGGGTATCCCCCGGCGACCTTCGTGGCTGTTAGGATTACACTTCTAAGGAAAGAACTTACTTAGTAAGTGTTTTTATCCTACGGGGCAGTCATGGATATTCAGATCATTTCACGCGATGGCGCACCCGAATACGCGGTGTTGCCATGGGACCAGTACCAGGCGCTGCTAAAAGCTGCCGGTCAGCAGCAACCTACACCCGCTTCTTCCCCTGCCGCCTCTACCGCCATTGATCAGGACCTGCGCCCGCTCGCAGCCCTGCGCGGCCTGCGTGAAGCCAAGGGGCTGGCTATCGAGACCCTGGCACGCACAGTGGGGATCAGCCCCTCATACCTTGGATTGATTGAAAGTGGTGAACGCCAGCCGGATGCCGCCATTCGCCGCAGCCTGGCTTGGGAATTGGGCGTAGCAGGTTGGAGGGATGAGTCTTGAGCCTACGTATTAGCCGTCAACACTGGGATGGGTTGCTCAACGAACTGGATCAGGCGCGGCGCCAGCGCCATTTGCTCACCTACCGTGCACTGCTTGAGCGCCTGCAATTCCCCACGCCGGCCATGCAGACCCTGGCGGCGGCCCTGGAGCACCTGGCGGCACTGGATGCCAAGGCCGAGCAGCCGCTGCGCAGTTCCCTGGTGATCAGCCAGGGCGCCAGCCGCCTGCCGCGCACCGGTTTTTTCGAATGTGTGGAGCGTCTGGGGCGGTTCAGCGGGCCGTCCGATGGCGTCGCCGCCGCGTCCTGGCATGCATCCGAAGTGGTGCGGGTGTTCGAGTACGAGTATCCGGAGTCCGCCGAGGCCTAAAGCGCCTGGGGGCAGGTGTCCATGCTGTCGATCACGTGGATGCTGTAGCCCGCCACATCCTTGGCATGGTGCTTGGCTTGTGACGCCAGCTCTGCCAACTGGCTGGCATCGAGTTGTGCGCAGGCCTGAGGATACAAGTGCACTACACCGATGGACAGCGACAGCAACGCAAACTCCTGGCGCACGCCCTGGCGATTGAGGGCCACGAAGCACCCAGCCTCCAGATGTTCAGCGCGGTAGAAGCGTCGGCATTGGGTATGGAAGTCATCCAGCAACTGGTTGAGCCGCTTGCGCCAATCCTGCGGGCCCAGCACCAGCAAAAAATCATCCCCACCAATATGCCCGACAAAGTCGCGGCTGGGGTCTACCCGGTCGTTGAGGCACTGCGCCAGGCACAGCAGCACTTCATCCCCGCGCCCGTAGCCGTAGATATCGTTGAACGGTTTGAAACTGTCGATATCCACATAGCAGATCACCGACTCGCGCTGTTGCTGCAGCAGCCGGGTGAGGCACTGCTGGATCGGCACATTGCCAGGCAACAAGGTCAACGGGTTGGCGTAGCGGGCCTGCTGGATTTTCAGCTCCGTGATCAACTTGAGCACGTCGATGACCCGACCCAGCCCCAGGTAATCACCGTTCAGGGTTATGATGAAATCCTCTTCGATGCGTTGCCGCGCGCGGCTGGTCAATAAGCGGCTGACCTGCTGCAAGGACTGGCTCAGTTCCACCGCCAAAAAGTCATCGCTCATCAAGCGGCTGATGGGTTTACGTGCAAACAGATCGGTCGCGAACGGCTTGAGCAACGCGTCAGACAACGAGTGCCGGTGCACAATGCCGACCGGGCAACCGCGGCCGTCCAATACCGCCAGCGAGTTGAGGTTGGCCTGGCGGCGGAACGATTCCAGCACTTGAGCGGTGGCGGTGTCTTGATCCACGGCGGGCTGCTCATTGAGCAGGGCGCTCAAGTCACTGCCTTCGTCATTGAGGGCCAGCGTGGCGTTATCCGGCTTGGGCAGCATCAGGCGCGCTTCCTGCGGCGGCTTTTCCTGAGGGCGGCAGAGCAGGTAGCCCTGGACCAGGTCGACGCCCATCTCGGTCAACACCGCCAGTTCTTCCGGCAACTCGATGCCCTCGGCAATCACTTGGGCGCGGGACGCCCTGGCGATCTGCAGGATCGAGCCGACAAACTCACGCTTGAGGGCGTCCTGGTGAATGCCGTCAATAAAGTGCCGGTCGATCTTCACGTAGTCCGGGCGCAGCTCGGACCACAACCGCAAGCTGGAATAACCGGCGCCCAAGTCATCCAGTGCGATGGCAAAGCCCATGTCGCGGTAGTGGTGCAAGGCAGTTTGCAGCAGCGCGAAATCGTCGGTGGGTGCCTGCTCGGTTAGCTCGATCACCACTTGGCTGGGAGAAATGCCGAAGTCGCGCAACAGTTGCAGCGTGCGCCCTGGCTGATGTGCGTTCTCCATCAAGGATTCGGGAGAGATATTGAGGAACAGCTTGCCGGGCAGTTTCTGCTCGCTGAAGCGCCGGCATGCACTCTCTCGACACGCCATGTCCAATTCGCTCAGGCGCCCGGCGTGGCTGGCCACCGAGAACAGTGCGACGGGGGAGTGCAGCGGGCTGTTGGACGGGCCACGACTGAGAGCTTCATAACCGAGGATGCGCCGCTCCGACAGGCAGATGATCGGTTGGAACAGGCTGTGCAAACTGCCTTGAGCCAGGATTGAGCCCAATGCGTTCAGCTGTTCGGTCATGGTCATGGCGGTCTCGATCAAAAAAAAGGACCGCAGGCGTAAACCTGCGGTCCTTTTATTTCACGACAGAATGATGTCTATATGATGACACTCCGAGGAGCGATCACATTAAATCGCCATCATTTACTGCTTGGCCACCTGCTTGGTGATTTTCAGATAATCCAGCAGGATCCGGCCAGTCTCGGCCAAGTAAGCGTCGTCTTCCGGCTTGGTTTTATCCGCCTCGGTCGGCAGCGCGTCTTCATCTTCTTTCTTCAGCTCTTTGAGCGGGTCTTCACCCTTGGCCTTGCGGCGGGTGTTTTCCAGCACCAGTTGCTGATTCTCGATGCTGGAGTGCTGTGCACGGCGATCCGCTTCGTTGAGGCTGACGGTCTTCTCTTCCATCAGCTTCTTGGCCAGGGCCAGCTTGTCGCGGATAAACACGAACTCGGCGTCCTTGGCAGAGCGGGTGTCATGGTCAGCCTTCAACTGAGCCAGGAAGGGCTTGAACGGATCCGACGCCGGCTTGATCGCAGGGCGGATGGTGTCCCACGGCATGGCTTCAGGCAGGGCGCTTTCGCCGATTTCCTTGGTGTCGATGATCGAAGGGAAATCGATATCCGGCAGTACGCCTTGATGCTGGGTGCTCTGCCCGGATACCCGGTAGAACTTGGCCAGTGTCAGCTTGAGCTCGCCATGGTTCAGCGGTTGGATGGTCTGCACGGTGCCTTTGCCGAAGGTCTGGCCGCCGATGATCAGTGCGCGGTGGTAGTCCTGCATGGCGCCGGCGAAAATCTCCGAGGCCGAGGCCGAGAGACGGTTGACCAGCAGCGCCATCGGCCCTTTGTAGAAGGCACCCGGGTTCTCGTCTTCGAGCACGTCGACACGGCCGTCAGCGTTGCGTACCAATACGGTCGGGCCCTTGTCGATAAACAGGCTGGTCAGCTCGGTGGCTTCCTGCAGGGAGCCGCCGCCGTTGTTGCGCAGGTCGATGACCACGCCGTCGACTTTCTCTTTCTGCAGTTCTGTCAGGATTTTCTTCACGTCGCGGGTGGTGGACTTGTAGTCCGGATCACCGGCGCGGAACGCCTTGAAGTCCAGGTAGAAGGCCGGGATTTCGATCACGCCCAGCTTGTAGTCCTTGCCATCCTGCTTGAGGTTGAGGACTTTCTTCTGCACGGCCTGGTCTTCGAGCTTCACCGCTTCACGGGTGATGGACACGATCTTGCTGGTCTGGTCGTTCGGTGCATTGGTGTGCGGAATCACTTCCAGGCGCACCACGCTGCCTTTAGGCCCACGGATCAGCTTGACCACTTCGTCCAGGCGCCAGCCGACCACATCGACCATCTCTTTGTCGGCCTGGGCCACGCCGATGATCTTGTCGGCCGGTGCCACTTGCTTGGTTTTGTCAGCAGGGCCTGCCGGCACCAGACGTACGATCTTCACCTGGTCATTGTCGCTTTGCAGGACGGCACCGATGCCTTCCAGGGACAGACTCATATTGATATCGAAATTTTCCGCGTTATCTGGCGACAGATAATTGGTGTGCGGGTCGTAGGACATCGCAAAGGTGTTGATGTAGGCCTGGAAGATATCCTCGGCACGGGTCTGGTCCAGGCGTGCCAGCTGGTTTTTGTAGCGCTTGGTCAGCAGTTCTTGAATGGCCTTGGGCTCTTTGCCGGCGATCTTCAAGCGCAGCACTTCGTCCTTGACGCGTTTGCGCCACAGGTCGTCCAGGGCTGCGGTGCTGGTCAGCCAAGGGGCGTCCTTGCGGTCTACCAGAAGGGTTTCTTTCTGGGTGAAATCGAGTTTGTCGACGCCCTTGTTCAGCTCACCCAACGCGAAGTCCAGACGCGCTTTGACGCGGTCCAGGTAACGCTTGTAGATGGTGAAGCCGGGTTGCAGGTCGCCGCTCTTGAGGAAGTCGTCGAATTGGGTCTTCCACTTGTCGAACTCAGCGATATCGCTGGCCAGGAAGTAGCTGCGCGAGGGGTCCAGCAGCTTGAGGTAGCTGTCGTAGATGATCACCGAGCGAGCGTCGTCCAGCGGCGGCTTGCTGTAGTGATGGCGCTTGAGCAACTCGACGACGTTAAGGCTGGCAATCACCTCATCGCGATCAGGCTGAAGGTTGTCCCAGCTATTGGCTGCGAACGTATTGGTCGACATCGACGCGAAGCCGAGACCAATGAAAAAAGCGAGGGCGGTGCTGGGGAACAGATGCTTCATGCTGATTCGACGCGGGGGCAATTGATAACGCATATTAGGCCGTCTTTGAGGGAGCCGGTTCCATATGGTCCGGTCGCATAATGCAAAAAGCCCGGCGCTACAGCACCGGGCTCAGTCCAGACTCACTATGGAGGCACTGTGAAAGCATTGCAAGGCGTTGACGGTGATGTGGGGGGCTAGAACAACCTCGTCCTACGTCCGGTGTAGTCCATATTGCCAATAGCCTGACCGAATCCTAGATTGAAATGCAGTCAGTGTGGGAGCTGGCTTGCCTGCGATAGCGGTGCGCCAGATGAAGAATTCTTCACTGTTGCACCGCTATCGCCGGCAAGCCAGCTCCCACAGGTTGATGTCTATTGATTCAGGTCCAGTGGTGGATCGGCCAGCCGGCCTGTTCGGCATTGGCGCGCAACACCGGGTCCGGGTTCACCACCTGCGGGTGATCCACCTTGAGCAGCAGCGGTAAATCATTGCGCGAGTCCGAATAGAAATAGGCACCTTCAAGGGTTTCGCCTTCCTGCTCCAGCCATTCCAGCAACCGCGTGATCTTGCCTTCACGGTAAGTCAGTACACCCTCTGTCTTGCCGTCGTATACCCCATGGCTGACGCTCAGGTTAATCCCCAGCACTTCCTCGATACCGATACGCGCAGCAATCGGCGTGACCAGGTGAGTGCCCGAAGCGGAAATCACCAGGATCCGGTCACCGTTCGCGCGGTGGCGGGCGATGGTCTTGGTGGCGTCGCTGTAGATCAGCGGCTCGATCACGTCCTCGACCCACGGCTCCACCAGGTGCTCGATTTCTTCCGGGGTTCGGCCGATCATCGGCTCCAGGCTGAAATCCATGAAATCTTCCATCAACAGCTTGCCCTGGCTGTAGGCATCCATCAGCTCGTTGTTCCTGCGCATGAATGACTCAGGGTCTACCCAGCCGAGGCGGCCCATCTGTTCGCTCCACAGCGTGGCGCAGTCGCCGTGGATCAAGGTGTCGTCCAGATCAAAAATTACCAATGCCATCGGTGATGCTCTCTCTCAATAGGTCGCTGCCTGTCAGGCTACTTCACACAGTGCGCTGGGGTCGATGGAAAGTGCCAGGCGTTGGCCGTCCGGATGCAGGTCGTCGGCCGAACGATTGAGCACATCCACCACCAGCTCGACACCACGGGCTTCGATGCGGTAGCGAATTACGTTACCCAGCAGGCTGTGGCTACGCACCAACGCATCGAGCTCGCCACTGCGGCTCAACTCGATGGCCTCGGGGCGAATCGCGATACGCCCGCTGATCGGTCGCTGCAGCAGTTGGCTGGCCTTGTCGGCATCGAGCAGGTTGTAGTTGCCGATAAACCCAGCAGCGAACACATCCACCGGCGCGGTATAGAGGGTTTCGGCATCGCCGCTCTGCACGATCTTGCCCTGGTTCATCAAGAAGATGCGGTCGGACATGGTCAGCGCTTCTTCCTGGTCATGGGTCACGAAGATCGTGGTCAGCCCCAGCTCGCGCTGGATCTGGCGGATCTGCTCGCGCAAGTGCTTGCGAATACGTGCATCCAGCGCCGACAGCGGTTCATCGAGCAACAGCAGGCGCGGGCGGGTTACCAGGGAGCGGGCGAGGGCGACGCGCTGGCACTGGCCACCGGACATCTGGTGCGGATAGCGGCCGGCCAGGTCCTTGAGTTCCACCAGTTGCAGCACTTCTTGCACGCGCTTGTGACTGTCGTCGGCGTTGACCTTTTGCATGCGCAGGCCGAAGGCAACGTTCTGTTCCACGGTCATGTTGGGGAACAGCGCGTAGCTCTGGAACACCATGCCGATCTGGCGCTTCTGTGGGCTCAGAGGCACGATGTCCTGGCCATCCAGGAGGATTTGGCCACTGTCCACCGGCGTAAGCCCGGCGATGCAGCGCAGCAAAGTGGATTTGCCGCAACCGGACGGGCCGAGCAGGGTGACGAACTCGCCTTTGGCGACCTCGCAATTGATATCGCTGAACACCGGGGTGCCGGCGTAGCCTTTTTGCAGGTGTTGGACGCTGACGAAGCTCATTGGCTTTTGTCCTTGTTCAAGAGAGTGGCGGCCCAGGTCAGTACCAGCACGAAGAAGAAATAGGAGATCACCACGGCACTGGTGAAATGGCCACTGCTGTTGCGCATGTTGTTGAGGTACACCTGCAGGGTTTCGTAGCGGGTGCCGACGAGGATGTTGGCGAACACGAACTCGCCAAACAGGAACGAGAACGACAACAGCAGCGCCACCATCAGGCCCTTGCGCAGGTTGGGCAGCACCACCAGGATCGCGGCCTGCCAGGTGCTGGCGCCGAGCAGTTGCGAAGCGTCCATCAGGTCGCGCAGGTTGATGGCTTGCAGGTTGTTGGTGATCGCTCGGTACATGAACGGCAGCGCGACGGTGAAGTAGCAGCCGATCAAAATCCACGGCGTGCCCACCATCGCCAGCGGCCCGGAACCGTACAGTTGCAGCAGACCCACCGAGGACACCACCGGCGGCACCGCAAAGGGCAGCAGGATCAGGATGTTCATCAGCGCGTCGAGCTTGGGAAAGTGGTAATGCACCACGAACAGCAGCGGCAAGATCAACACCACCGAGAGGATAAGTGCGCCCACGCACACCAGCAACGATTGCCCGAAGGCCATCAGAAAGCGCGGGTCGCTCCACAGCTGTACATACCATTTCACGCTGAAGCCGGCAGGCAGGATGGTTGCCGACCAACTGCTGGAAATCGAGTAGACAAAAGTGCCCACCAGCGGCAGCACCAGGATCAGGAACAACAGGTACACCACCACCCGATGGTAGAGGGAGGCCGTACCGGCTTCAGCGCGAGACATGGTAGCTCCTCTTGAGCAGCAGTTGATGCACCACCGTGACCACGGTCATCAGCGCCACCAGCACCACGGCCAGGGCGCTGGCCATGTTCGGGTCCAGCGACACATCGCCGGAGACCAGGCCGGCAATGCGAATTGGCAGCACGTTGAAGTTGCCGGTAGTAAGCGCATAGACCGTGGCGTAGGCGCCCAGGGCATTGGCCAGCAGGATCACAAAGGTGCCGAGCAGGGCCGGGGTGAGCACCGGCAGGCCGATATGGCGCCAGAACTGCCAGCCATTCGCACCGAGCAGCGCGGCAGATTCGCGCCAGTCTTCGCGCAATGCGTCAAAGGCCGGGTAGAGCAACAGTACGCCGAGGGGGATCTGGAAATAGGTATAGAGGATGATCAAGCCGGTTTTCGAGTACAGGTTGAAGTCCTCGATGATCCCGGCCTGCTTGAGCATGAGGGTGATACTGCCGTTGAACCCCAGCAGGATGATGAACGCGAAGGCCAGGGGCACGCCGGCGAAATTGCTGGTCATGTTGGCGAACGCGGTGACGAAGTTGCGCAGCGGCGAATCCACTCGGCGCAGTGAGTAGCTGCCCAAGGTGGCGATGATGATGCCGAAGATGCTGGAGTAAAAGCTGATCTCCAGGCTGAACTGGATGGCCTGCCGGTAGAACTTCGACGTGAAGATGCGGGTGAAGTTTTCCAGGCCCCAGCCGGCCTCTTCGGTTTGCAGGCTGCTGATCAGCACCCACACCAGCGGCGCGATCTCGAACACGATAAAGAACAGTGCGAAGGGCAGCAGGCATAGCAGGGCCAGCCATTTACCGCGGGTCAATGCATTCACTTGAGCAACTCCCGGCACACAGGTTTGTCGTGGGGCACGCCGAGCAGTTCGCAGACGGTGCCGCACAGGTCGGTCTGTTTCGGCGCAGCGTCGCTGTCCAGGCTGAAGGCGTCACCGATGACAAACAGTGGCACTTCCCGTTCTTCGCGCAACAGGCCGTTGTGGGAGCGGTCGTTGTTCATGCCATGGTCGGCGGTGACCAGTATCTGGTAGCCGGCGTCGAGCCAGCCTTGCAGGTAGTCGGCCAGGATAATGTCGGCCGAGCGTGCGCTGTTGCGGTATTGCGCGGTGTCGAGGCCATGCTTGTGGCCGGCGTCGTCGATGTTCATCGGGTGCACCAGCAAAAAGTTTGGCGCGTGCTTGAGCCTCAGGCTTTCGGCGTCGGCGAACAGGTGGGAATCGGGGTAGTGGTCATTCCAGTAGAAATGCCCGTGCTGGATCGCCAGCGCCTTGTCGTCGATGTGACGATCACGGGCGGCGAGAAAGGGCGTGCGGTTATACAGCTCGCTGACCCAGTGGTAAGCCGCCGCAGCGGTGCTCAAGCCGGCGTCGGTGGCGTAATGGAAAATGCTGCGCTGGGTGGACAGGCGCGAGACGTTGTTGTGCACGATACCGCTTTGGATCGGCGGCACGCCGGTGAGGATGCATTCATACAACGGGCGGGACAGGGCAGGCAGTTCACATTCCAGTGTGTAGAGGGCTGCGCGTCTTGCGCCGACGTAGGCCTGCAAGTGCCCCATGGCGTGCCGCGCAACCTCGAAGTTGAGGCCGTCGAGCACCACAAGGATGACATTGTGCTTCATGGGGGCTGGGGCTCCGCAACAGAGGATATGGCTCAGTATCAACTTGGGATGGGATCAAATGTGGGAGCTGGCTTGTTGTGGCGAGCAAGCTTGCTTGCGCTGGGGTGCGGAGCACCCCCAAAAAGCCGGCTCCAGCTACGCTGTCGAGCGGGAGCAAGCTCCCTCGCCACAGCAAGCCAGCTCCCACACTGACCGCCTTTGGATCAGAGAGACCGATTACTTCATTTCTACGATGACTTGCTCGTTCCACATCTGTGGCAGCTTCTTGGACGTCGCTTCCCAGGCATCGGCATCCTTGATCGGCTGCGGGTTGGCCTTGGTGTACTGCTCGCCCGGGATCAGGTTTTTGGCAACGTCCGCCGGCAGTTTCAAATCGGTTTCAGCCCGGATCGGACGCGCATTGCCGCGTGCCAGGTTGAGCTGGCCGGCATCGCTGAAGATGTATTCGCGGGTGAGCTTGGCGGCGTTCGGGTGCTTGGCGTATTTGTTGATGATGGTGGTGTAGCCGGATTTCACCGAGCCATCCGAGGGGATCAGCACCACGTAGTCATCCGGGTTGGCCATCTTGGCCTTGTAGCTCAGGCCGTTGAAGTCCCAGACGAGGCCCACTTCGACTTCGCCTTTTTCCATGGTGGCGATGGTCGGGTTGGACAGCGAGAGCCGACCTTGCTGGGCGATCTTGGTGAAAAATTGCAGGCCCGGCGCGATGTTTTTCTCGTCGCCTTTGTTGGCGATGGCTGCGGCGAGTACTGCGTTCGAAGCCTGGGCGGCGGTGCTCACGTCACCCACCGAGACCTTGTATTTACCGGTTTGCAGGTCAGCCCAGGTGGTGGGCACTTCGGAGCCGTGCAGCAGCTTCTTGTTGACGATAAAGGCGATGGTGCCGGTGTAGGCCAGGGCCCAGTGACCGTCCTTGTCTTTCGCCCAATCCGGCACCTGCGCCCAGGTGGACGGTTTGTATGGCTGGGTGACTTCCTGTTTCACCGCGATCGGGCCGAAGGCTGCGCCCACGTCACCGATATCGGCGCTGGCGTTGTCTTTTTCGGCTTTGAACTTGGCGATTTCCTGGGCCGAGCTCATGTCGGTGTCGATGTGCTTGAGGCCGTAGGTCTTGGCCAGGTCTTCCCAGGTGCCTTTCCAGTTGGCCCAGTCATCGGGCATGCCGACGCTGTTGACGGCGCCTTCCGCTTTGGCGGCGGCTTCCAAGGTTTTTAGATCGGTATCAGCAGCCATGGCGGCGGTGCACATGGCAATGGTCGAGCCTAACAGTGATGCCAGGAAAAGCTGTTTCATCCGAAGCTCCTTTGGGCGTTTTCAACGCGGCGTTTTATCTGAACGTTAGCGGTGGTTTGGTCTAGGTCAGCAATACCTGAGCCAATCTAGGCCCCCTGGATGACAGTTTCATGTCGATGTCGTTTTTGAAGCGCTGATGTCGCTCAGCTCCGACTTAGCGTAGACCATGTCCAAGTGCCCGCAGGCTCTGGACTTGGCCGATGTATTGCAGGGGGTGGTAGAGGCAGTCGACAGCCTTTGTCATCTGTCGGTCATGTGGAGTGCCTAGGCTGGCACACAGCAGCAGAAGCCCAGATAGAGCGCGTTTTGTGCACCTGAACGGTGCTGGTCTAGTCCAGATAGGTAACGTTGATGCGTGATGAGGCAATCAAGGCGGTAACCTCCATCGGCCTGGCGCTGCAAGAGCAGATCGACCATGGCCTGTTGCCGCCTGCCAGCAAACTGCCCGCCGAACGCAAGCTCAGCGAGTTGTTTGGTACCACTCGGATTACCGTGCGGGAAGCCTTGTTACAGCTTGAGGCCCAAGGGCAGATTTACCGCGAAGAGCGTCGGGGCTGGTTCGTCTCGCCGCCACGGCTGGCCTATAACCTGATGCAGCGCAGCCATTTTCACGCGATGGTCAGCGACCAGGGGCGTGAGGCTTCCACGCAGGTCATCTCAGCACGCTTGCAACCGGCGTCGGCGGCGGTGTGCGCGTGGTTGCAGTTGCCGGCGTTGTCGAGCGTGATCCAGATTTGCCGGGGGCGCAGGATTGACGGGCGCCTGGTGTTGTATGTGGAGCACTATCTGAACCCGCAGTATTTTCCGGGAATCCTGGCGTGTGATTTGAATCAGTCGATGACTGAGCTGTATGCCAGCAAATATGACTTGCGCTACGGGCGGGTGCGCTTCGAGATTGTGCCGACCTCACTGCCGGTGGAAGCGGCCGCTGCGCTGCGGGTCTCGGTAGGCAGCCCGGGCTTGCGCATCGCCCGGGTCAATTACGACCAGCATCAACGCCTGATCGACTGTGACCTGGAGTTCTGGCGGCATGATGCGATTCATGTGGGTGTGGATGTGGTGTAGCGGCTGGTGCACCGCGAACCCATGTGGGAGCTGGCTTGCCTGCGATGCGGACGCCTCGGTTTATCAGGCGCACCGAGTCGATACCATCGCAGGCAAGCCAGCTCCCACAATGAACCGAGTTTATCTCTGACGGATCGGTGGCTTGCCTAGGGTGTGAGTGCCTTGATCACTTGGTCCACATTGGTTTCCAACTCCGTCACCGGGTCGGCACCGTCCACATTCAATACCAACAGTCTGGAGCCGCCGGCAGTGATGGCGGTTTTGACTGCATCGCTGGGTTGACGGTGATGCAGCACCACGGCCACATCGTTGTCCTTCAACGTGCTGCTGAGTTTTTGCAGCGCCTCGGGCGTCCACTCGGCATCGGGCCGTGCATCGGTGCCGAGCACTTCCAGGTTCAGGCTGCTGACCAGGTACGCGAAGTGATCGCTCAAGCTGAGCACACTCAGGTTGTCGGCCTTGGCCAAGCGCGCCTCGCTGTCGGCGGTGAGCTTGAGTAAACGCTGTTTGAGCGCGGCCAGGTTAGCGTCGATCCTGGGTTTGGCAGCCGGCGCCAGGCGGCTCAGGTCGGCTGCCATCACGTCGGCCATGCGCCCCATATTGTTGCTCGATTGCCAGGGTTGGCTGTTCAAGCCATCGGTGACACCCGGTTGTACTGCGATACCCGGCAAGCCGCCGTCCACCGGGCGTGCGGCATCGACTTCGACGATGCGGATATTGCTGCGCCGCGCCACGGGGTACAGCGGGTCATCGGCCCACAGCGAGCGCAGGCCGATGGCCGCGTCGGCGTCCAGCGCCAGCTTGTTCAGTGCCGCAGCACCGCGGCCGGTGAAGTAGGACACCTGCCTCGAACCCGGCAGGTTGGCCGGCGCGGCGCGTTCAAGCGTTACGTTGGTGCCTTTGAGCAGCGCCTCGGCCAAGCCGTAGGTAATCGGCAGCGAGGCCAGCACCTTGACCGGCTGCTTGGTCTTGGTCAGGGCTGCGTGACCGAGGCCCTGGTTGACTTTGAAGTCCTTGGCGTCGAAACCGTCGACGGCCAGCGCCGACGTACTCATCAAGCAAGCGATGGCCAGGGCCAATGGGCGAAAGACAGGGCGCATTATCCAAGATTCCCTTTGAGGCTGGGCACAACGCCACGGGCGATGGCGGCGAAGGCGAAGGCGATACCGGCAACCAGAATGATGGCGGCGCCGGATGGGATGGGCAGGTCGAAGATGATCGGCAGCAGGATGCCGCACAGGGTGCTGACGGTAGCGATCAACACCGAGATCCAGAAAAACCCTTTGAGTGACTGGCTCAACAGGCGCGCCGCAGCGGCAGGAATCACTAGCAAGGCGCCGACCAGGATTGCGCCTATGACCTTGACCGCGGCAACGGTGATCAGGGTCACCAGGATCACGAACAGGTAGTCTAGGCTTTTCACCGCCACCCCGCGCACTGCCGCCAATTGCGGGTTGAAACTGGCCAGCATGATGCGGTTGTACAACGGCAATGCCAGGGCCATCACCAGCGAGCCGACAATGGCCAGTACCAGCAGATCGTTGCCGTTGACCGTCAGCACCGAGCCAAACAGCACGTTCTCGAGAATGTGCACGTTGATCTTGCCGGCCAGGATCAGCAGCAGGCTTGCCCCCAGTGCCAGGGACACCGACAGGAATACGCCGATCAAGGTATCGGGCGCCAGGCCGGTGCGGTTACGCAGGTAATTGAGCAGGATGCCGAACAGCAGGCAGTAGCCAAACAGGCTGCCATAAGGCCCGGTGTAGGGTTCGCCCAGCAGGATGCCCACGGCCACGCCGGTCAGCGCGGCATGGCCGACCGCTTCGGAGAAAAACGCAAAGCGCTTGACCACCACCAGCGTGCCCAGGCCGCCCAGCACCGGGCCGATCAACAAGCCGGCGAGCAGGGCGTTGACCACAAACCCGTAGGCCAGGGCTTCGGGCAGGTAACCGGAGGAGGCCCAGCCCTGGACCATCAAGCGAAAGGCTTCATAATTCATGGCGCCGGGCTCCGAGGGTGGGTGGAGAACAGAGTGAGCAGGCGGTCCGGGGTCAGCGCCTCTTTCGGTGTGGCGTCGAACAGCACGCGGCGGTTCAGACCGGTGACGCGGTCGGCCAGGCGGCCAACGGCCTCCAGGTCGTGCTCGATCCACAGCACCGTAATCCCTGCCAGGCGCCAGTCGTTCAATAGCCGTTCGAACACCTGGATACCCGCCTCGTCGAGGGCCGACATCGGCTCATCCAGCACCAGCAACTGCGGCGCCGGAATCAGCCCCTGGGCCAGCAGTACGCGCTGGCGCTCACCGCCGGACAACGCGCCCATGCGGCGCTTGCGCTTGTCTTGCATGCCGACGCGCTCAAGGGCATCGCCAATCGCTGCTGCGTAATGCTTGGACAGGCCCAGAAACGCCGGGCGACGCTGGCACATGGCAGCCATGAAATCGTCCACAGTCATCGGCAAGCCCCGGTCAAATTCCAGCGCCTGGGGCACGTAACCGATGGTGCCGGGTGTGGTTGGCCATTCCAGGCTCAAACGCCCCTGGTGCGGCGTCTGCCCCAACAGGGTCTTGATCAGCGAGCTTTTGCCGCCGCCGTTGGGGCCGACCAGCGCATGGATGCTGCCCGGTTGTACCTGGAAACTCACGCCATCAAGGATCACGGTGCGCCCCAGGGTCAGCGAGACCTGGTCGAAGTTCAGGGTGGGGCCGACGCTGACGGGGTTCAGTTGCTGTGCGGCGGTCATGCTCCCGACTCCTGAATCGCCCGTACTACGGTGTTGAGGTTGCCGGTCATCTCCACTTCGTACTTCTCGGCGCTGTATTCGCCGTAGGAAATATGTGACAGCGGGTACAGCTTGACCCCGGATTCACGCTGGATGGTATCGACGTAGGTGGACGGGAAATCCATCTCCGAGAAGATCACTTTCACATCCAGGGCACGCAGTTCATCGATAGTCTTTTTCAGCTGGCTGGGGCTTGGCTCGATACCGTGGGCCGGCTCGACCACGGCGGTGACCTCCAGGCCAAACTCGCGCAACAGGTAGTCGTAGGCCGCGTGTACGGTGGCGACGCGCAGGTCGGGGTTGGGCGCGCTGGTCAGCTTGGCCAGGGCGTCGGCGCGCATCTGGCGCAGGCGCTTGCCGTAGGCGCGGGCGTTCTGGGTGTAGGTTTTGGCGTTGTCCGGGTCGAGCTTGCCCAACTCACGGGCAATGTTATTGACCTGGGCAATCGACGCGCTGATCGACAGGAAGGTGTGCGGGTTGACCACCTTGCCCGCACCGCGTGCCGCGTTACCTGTAGCGGCGAGCAGCGGCACGTTGGCGTTGGCTTCGATCACCGGGATGTCCGGGCGCTCGCTGGTGGCGATCATGCGGTCGGCGAAGTCGTCATGGCCGACGCCGTTGAGCACGATCACATCCAGGGTGCCGATGCGCTTGATGTCTTCGGCGCGCGGCTCGTAGGCATGGGGGTTGAAACCGGCGGGAATCAGCGGCACCACTTCGGCCTTGTCGCCCACGATATTGGCCACGTAGCTGTAATAGGGGTGCAAGGTAATGCCGATACGCAGGCGCTTGGCCGCCTCGGCATTGGCAAGGGGGGCGAGCATCAGGCTGAACAGGCCAACCAGCAACAGGCGCAACAGGGGCGATGACATAGACATGGGCAATCGGTCTTCTCGTTCAGTGACGGTGCTGGCGGGTAACGCCGGCATCGAATTGCGCGACCACCTGCTGCCAGCCGGCCGCGATCAGCGCCTGGTCAGTGAGGTCGGATGGAGCGGCAAGGTTGGCGCTGCGGTTGAGCCAGATATCCGGCTCACTGCCTTGCACGCGCATCAGCAGCGAACCGCTGGTGGCCGGCGCCTGGCTCAAGCCCAGGTAGGCAGCCGGTGCCAGCAACTGCCAGCGGTGGCCGCCTCGGCTTACTGAGCTAGCGTCCTGGGCAAAGGGGGCGAAGCCTTCTTCGGCCAGTTGCTCAGGCGTCGGCAGGGCGCTGTGTTCCTGCTGCAACAGGTGGATTTCATCCAGGGTCACCCGCAGGTCGGCGTAGATGCCTTGCTCGGCGGCGCTCAGGTCGCGGCGGGCGTCCAGCTGATGGCTTGGCACCGCCGCGACTTCCTGGGTTTCCCCATGCAGCGCCACGACCGTGCCCGCCACCGCGAGGATGATCAGACACAACAGCAACACATAAAGGGTTTCGTGGCCCGCGCCGGCGGGGCGTACAACCTGTGTGGTACTCATTGCGACGGGATATCCGCTTGGTCGATTTCCACCACGTGGCCGGGGCCGGCATCGAAGAGCACGTAGAACTCGGCGGCGGGCTTCTTGAAGGTCAGGGTCGAATCCTCGCCGAGCTTGCCCGGCACCAGGATGGTTTCGTCGTAGCCGATCACATCCAGGGTTACGCCGGGGGCGCCACTGCCGTCGGAGAACCCGCCTTTGCACTGGATCTGCTCACCGGGGATTTCCTTGCATTCGCACATCGGGTTGTGGGCGAAGGCGGTGGTGCTCAGGCCGGCGCACAGCAACAGCGCGGCGCGGGTGAAGCGCTTGAACGTCATGGTTTGACTCCTTGCTTGTTCAGCCAGGCAATGGTGGCAGGCGAGGCCTGGCTCAGCGGGATGGAACCCTGGTGCATGCTGCCGTCCCACCCTTCCATGGTCACCCATATTTCGGCGTCCGCCGGGGTGCGTTCGGGGATCGGCAGGGCGGCGCCCATACGGTACGGCGTGCCGAAGAAGATCACTCCGGCGGCGCGCAGGCTGCGGGGTTTGCCGATACGCAGGTAAGTGGCCTTGACCTGCTCGGCACAGGTATCGCACAGGGCAGCGTTGAAGAACTTCATCGGGCCAGCCGGGTTCGGGCTCGGGCCTTCGTTGCGAAACTCAGCCAGCGTCAGGCTCCAGGGGCCGACTTGCACCTGCCCGGCCACACGCTCGCCGATGCCGGTATCCCCGCGAAACAACGCGGCGTCGGCAAAGTATTTGGGCATGAACCCCAGCGGCACCAGCAACAGCAGGATGTTGATATGGAAACGCCATTTCAGCCAAAAGGCGCGCAGCGGGGACGGGGGTACGGTTGCGACCTTGCTCATCGCTGAGCCTCCGAGGTGTCGGCGTGCATGGCCGGGATGGGCGCGTGCTGACGTTGCGTCTTGGCCTCGCGCTTGAGGGCGTTGAGGGTGGCCAGGGCGGTGCGCTTGGTCCAGATCAGCAAGCCGCTCAATACCATCATGCTCAGCACCAGGCCGAAGAATGCCCAGATCAGCTTGATCCACAAACCGCCAAAGTCCCCGGTGTGCAGTGGGCGCATCGACTCGGTGACGAATTCCAGCGGGGTACGGTCGGACAACAGGTTGGAGACCGCGATTTCACCCTCATAGGGGTTCAGCTGTGCGGTCTGGAACATCAACGGGTACCAGCCACGCCCGCCGATCTGCAGGTGGCTGTAGGCGTTGCTTGGCATGAACACAAAGCTGGCGTCCAGGCCGGGGATTCGCTCGGCGGCGATGTCGATCGCCTTGTCGATAGGGATCATCGGCGCCGGCACTCCCGGCGCCGACAGCGGCACCTTATCCCGTGCGATCACTGGCACGATGGGTTCACTGGAAATGGATATCTGGTTGTCGCCCAGGACAGCCTCGATCAGGAACCAGGTGCCAGTGATTGAAATGACCGCGATAAACCAGATCGACCAGATGCCGCTCAGGCGGTGAAAGTCGCCCCAGAAAATCCGTGCGCCGTGGCGGACGCGCAGGGTAGGGCGCAGGAAGCCTTTCCAGAAGCGCTTGTACACCACCAGCCCGGTGATCAGCGAGGCGAGCAGCGGCAAGCCCAACGCGGACACCAGGTACCAGCCCCAACTGTAACCATTGGTAAATGGCACCAGCCACCAGCCATGCAGGGCACGAGTGAATTGCTGGAAGTTGAACGAGGGGCTGATGCCCTGGATCGCGCCGGTGTAGGGGTTGGCATACACCTCCACGGAGCGCCCATCCGGGTAGCTGAGGCCGACGCTTAGCGCGAAGTGCGACTCATCCGGGCGGATAATGGACTGGACGATAGCCTTGGGTTCATCGCGCTTGATGGCCGCGATCACCTGGTCAAAGCTCAACGGCTGGGCTTCATCCGACGGCTTGCTGGCGCGGATATCCGGGTTGGCCAGCCACACGATTTCCTGGCTCACCACGGCCAGCGTGCCGGTAACGCAGACGATCAGCACAAAGAACCAGATGGGCAACGCCAGCCAGCTATGAACGAGAAACCAGAGTTTGGAGCGTGACTTCTTCGACATATGAATGAGGGTCTTGAACGGAGGGGGCGATAGAGGCCCGGAAAAGGCCAGTCGTAGCTTTTGCTGACGCGACAGGCTGTATCTAAGTTAAGACGGATGAGAATGAGAAATCCCTAAGGCGGATATGAAAGAAAATGTTTCAGGATTGCATTCAGGGTGTATGGCGTAACCCTGTGGGAGCTGGCTTGCCTGCGATGACATCGACTCGATCCAACGGATGCACCGAGTCGTCTGCACCGCAGGCAAGCCAAATCCCACATGGGATGTGTATTGCGTTGCAACTATCAGCCTTGCTTGAACAACTCCATGGCGCGCTGGCGTATCTGCTCCTCGGTGAGGTCTTCCTTGTGCGTGGCCAGGAACCAGAGATGACCGAACGGATCTTTCACGCTCGCAGAGCGGTCGCCATAAAACTGATCCTTCGGCTCGGACACCACGGTGGCGCCGGCATCAACCGCTCGTTGAAATTGTGCATCCACATCTTCCACATACAGATGCAGACCAATGCTGGTGTGCTCATCCGGATTGCGCAGGGCCATTTGATCGCAGGGCGTACCGAGCATCAGCGATGAATCACCAATCCGCAGTTCGGCATGACCCACCCTGCCGTCGGGCATGTCCAGGCGCATGACTTGCGTGGCGCCAAAGGCTTTTTTGTAGAACTCGATGGCCTCGCCCGCTTTGTCGATGCCCATATAAGGTGTGAGGCTGTGATAACCGTCGGGAATAGCTTTAACGTTCATGACATTCTCCCTGAGTCGAGGTATGAACATTTCACTATAGGCCACGTAATGCGTGGCCTGCGGGCAACCGACGAGGTGCTTTTATCAAGGCGGTGTGGTGGGCTCCAGCAGTTGGGCGCCCGGCCCATACTCAGCGAGCTTATCGTCCTGATTGCGCAACGGGCACGCCTCCATCGATAAGCACCCGCAACCGATGCAGCCATTGAGCTTGTCGCGCAGCAGCACCAGTTTGTTGATGCGCTCATCCAGGTCTTCACGCCACAACGCCGATAGGCGCTCCCAGTCGTGAACATTGGGTGCGCGCTCATCGGGCAAGGTGCGTAATGCCTCGCCAATGGTAGCCAGCGGAATGCCCAGGCGCTGGGCGATCTTGATCACCACTACGCGCCGCAATACATCCCGTGGATAACGCCGCTGGTTACCTGCATTGCGATTGCTCTTGATCAGCCCTTTTGCCTCGTAGAAGTGCAGGGCAGTAACCGCTACGCCGCTGCGAGCAGCGAGCTGCCCGACGCTGAGTTCCTTATTGAGCATGAACATCTCCCAAACAGTGCTTGACCTCGACTTAAGTAGAGGTTTTACCCTGCGTGGCATCGAATCGCAAGATTCTGCCTACAAAGAGAGGGGAGTGTTCATGCAGGTATCGGAGAAGTGTCGCGGCTTCACTCAATTGATCGAGTTTCAGATCAACCCCCAGCAGCAAGATGCCCTGGTGGCGGCCTTGTCCACTCAAAGCGAACGACTGGCCGAGGGCCACGATGGTTTTCTGAGTGCCAGCGTGCAGGTCAGCGAGGACGGCCGGCGGGTGCTCAATTACTTGCAATGGCAATCGCGCGCAGATGGCGAGGCGGCGTTCAAGTTCTTCGAGCAGCGCGGCGAAGATTTCTGGACGCTGATTCGCGCCCACCAGGCAACGGCGGTGACCTTCGGTTCGTTCCAGGTGCTGCAAAGCTTTGAGCGCAGCCATGACAACGCGCTGCACTGTCGCCTAAATGGATAAATGCAGCATCCGCCCGCCCTGCACGTTTTCGCCAGGTCGACGTTTGTTCACCGCCAGCTCGCCGAGCTTGATCAAGCGCGAGCGCGTGACGTTGCGGCTCAGGCCCAGCAGGTTGGCGGTATGCACCTGGTTGTAATGGCTGAAGCGGTAGGCCGCACGTAAGAGTGCGTCTTCGACCTTTTCATGCAGGGCGCCGGTCTGTTCCTCGAACAGCGTTTGAAACGCCCGCGCCAGCAAGGCTTCGGCGCTGTTACCAATGTGGTGCGGGTTGTCGTCCTGGCGCTCGATACGCATGTTCGACAGGCGCAAATCGTCGCGCCCTATCACGCCTTTGCGGCAGATCAGTAGGGTGTGATGGATGACGTTTTCCAATTCGCGGATGTTGCCTGGCCAGCTGTAGCTCTTGAGCTTGTGCTCGGCCTCACGGCTGATGGTGATGGGGCCGTAGCCCAGGCGCCGACTGTAGACTTCGATAAAGTGCCAGGTCAGCGGCAGGATATCGCCAGGGCGCTCGCGCAGTGGGCTGAGTTCCAGGCTGACCACGCCGAGACGGTAGTAGAGGTCTTCGCGGAAATGCCCGGCGTTGATGGCCTTCTCCAGTTGTACGTTGGTCGCGGCGAGCACGCGCACATCAATCGCAATGCTTTTGCGCGAGCCCAGGCGTACGACTTCACGCTCCTGCAATACCCGCAACAGTTTGACCTGGATTGCTATTGGCAGATCGCCGATCTCATCGAGGAACAAGGTCCCGCCGTCGGCCTCTTCGAACCAGCCAGCCTTGGCACTCAGGGCGCCGGTAAAGGCACCTTTGTCATGGCCGAACAGCTCGGCTTCCACCAGGGATTCGGAGAATGCCCCACAGTTCACCGCCACGAACGGCCGGCTGCGCCGTGCGCTGAGGTTGTGGATATGGCGCGCCACCAGCTCTTTGCCGGTACCGGTTTCGCCGATGATCAACACGCTTGCGTCGCTGGGCGCCACTTGCTGGATGTGGTTGAGCAAGGCCTGGGATTTAGGGTCTTCAAAGACCTGAGCGGTGGCGCGGATCGAGGTCGCGAGTTTGGGGGAGGGCGGTAGAGTCAACAACTGCATGGGCACCTCGTTGAAGGGCTGTCGCCAGGGTGACCGTTGCGTGGCGAACAGTCGGGCTACGTGACGCCATTTATAGAGGGTTGAGTTTATTCCGTAAACGAATGCATTTAAATATTTATAGATCGAAAACGAATATATAGGTTGCGCTATCTAACCTGCTGTAACGGTTGATAGCGACTATCACGGGCGTTGATTTTTCATGGCAGGGGGGCGGGAGTAGCCTGTGTTCATTGACTCGAAACCTCCTCAGCAGGACCGCCGCCATGAACCGTCTATTCGCTATTTCGTTACTGTCTGTCATCTCTGTTCTCGCCGGGTGCGCGACTCACCCATCGCCTGAGATGCGCCCTTACACGGCAGAAGAAACCAAACAGTTGGCGTTGGAAGCGTTGAGTCGTCGCGGGTTGTCATTTGATGAATACCAACAGCAGCGTGCTGCCCTGACTGGCCAGCCACAGAAAACCTTTGGCTTTGATCAGCAGGCTGAAATGAACGCACAGCGCGCCGCACAGCGCAGCGGCCGTGCGAGTTGAGAGCCGGGTGACGACAGGTACGTCTTCCGGTTTGACGAGCTGATATCTGTCGGCTAGAACTTAGCCTTAGCAACGCATCACGGCTGCATGATGCAGGCGGATGGTTGAGTCGAGTGTCTGATTTTTCCTGTCTCTTTGGCTTCGTGCCATGTCGTAGTTTCGCTGTGGAATAGCATTGCAAGACATTCCAAATTGAATGTACTTCGGGTTGCGTCAGCCGTTCGCGGCGCGTGACTCCGTGCCGGGTGCTTTCTGACGGGATCGTGAAACTGCGCAGTCTTTCTTCGATAGAAATACGCCTGGCCTGCCATTGAGGCTGGTGATCATGAGGATGTCGATCGGGTGGGGTTTGCTTGTTTCGCGCTGTGGTTGGAGTTTGCCTGGCGTGTTCTTCGCGTTGCTGAGTGTGGAGGTTTCGGCGGCGGCCTGTACGGCACCTGCCTACCAAGCTGGGACCGTCTATGAACAGGGCAATCGGGTGCAGAACAAAAACCAGCAGGACAAAACCCACGAGTTTGAATGTTGGAAAGACACTGACAAATCGCCGCACGGGCCGGGCAGTTGGCAATGGTGCAACCAGCCCGATTACAACCCCGGGCAGCCATCCTCTCATGGTGTCGAGATTTGGGGCGATGCCTGGAAGGATCTGGGGGAATGCGGTGGCTTCCAGGGTAACCGTCTGACCCTGAACTTCAGCACGTTAAGCGGCCGGGGGCCGATCAGCCAGCCAACCCCGGGCGTGGCGCGGGCCGATCAGGTAGTCACTGGCGTATTGCGCTGCAAAGCCGAGGAGATCCCGATCAGTGCCAAGTCCGGCGAAACCATTCACCTCGATAACCTGAAGGCCTGCGACTACCAACTGGTGATGAACCCCGCTGGTGGGTTTGTGCCCTTGAACACACCGCGTATCGTTTCCTTCCAGCGAGAGGAGGGTGAGGAACAGGCGGTCACCCTGAAGTATCGGCCACCGGTGCAGGTGGGCAGGCTCAGCGGCCTGCCAGGGGTCAAGATTGAATTGTTTGCCCAGGGGCTGATACAGCCTCGGCAGATGGCGATGGGCAAGGACGTGCTCTATGTGGGCTCCAGTGCGATTCCATCCTACGTCTATGACGGGAAAATCGCCGATATGATCTATGCCTTGCCCCTGGACAATGCCGGCAAACCCACCGGCATCTACGTGATTGCCAGCGGGTTGGAGGAGCCGCACGGTGTGGTGTATCGCGACGGTGATTTGTACTACTCGACCACTGGCGGCCTCTATCGTTTGCGCGATGCCGATGCGCATTACAAGGATCCTTCGCCTGAGCGGGTGTTCAAATTCCCCGCCGACGATGCGCCATTTCCTCTGCCTTCCGTGGCGTCTGGCTCCAGCACTCGCTTCTGGCATATGAAGCACCCTTTGCATTTCAACCCGCTGGACCCCGCCGACACTGGCCTGTACACCGCCGTCGGCATTCCTTGCAACTTGTGCATGATCCCGCCTGACCCGCGTTACGGCACGTTACTGCGTTATGACACCGTGACCGGTAAAGCGCAGATTCTTGCAAAAGGGGTGCGCAACTCTGTGGGGTTCGACTGGAACCCGCAGACCGGTGAAATCTGGTTCACCGACAACAACCGCCAGGGCTACCCCAACCCCGACGAAATCAACCGCATCAGCGGCCCAAACCAGCACTTCGGTGTGCCCTATCTGTTTGGCAAAGGCACGCCGGGTTTCACCGATGAGGAGTTTGGCAACCCGGCGGTGATCCAGCCGCCCTTGGTTCAGGGAGCGATTGTTTCCGATAAGTCCCGGCAGCAGATCGACCCGAAAGACTACGTGCCTGCCGCTTTCGAGCTGGGTACCAACACCGCACCTCTGGGGCTGAAGTTCTGGAGTGGTTACCCGGCTCGCACACGTTCGCAGAATATGCTGGTTGCCGTGCATGGAGCGGGCACGGCCGAGCGGCCGGGTATGGATGTGCGACTCGTCTCGATCCAGGACGGAACGCGAGTGGTCAATCAGATCCCGTTGATCAATGGGTTTATCCAAGACCCCCTGCGTTTCGATGTGTATTGCCTGGACGACTCCTGCATTGGTCGGCCGGCTGACTTCCTGGCGCTACCGGACAACAGCCTGCTGATCTCCGATGACGTCGCCGGGGTGATTTATCGCGTCAGTTATGACCCAGCAGGGTTGCCGAACACAGAGTTGACCCTGCGGCCGGCGCTCGCACCGGCACCTGAGCTGGAGAATGAGATGATCAGTGGCACGCTGATTGCGCCGGGCGGTAATACCCGCCAGTTCCATGCATCCTTCAACCCTGCTGACAGTTATGCCGCATTGGTGCTCAAGGGTTTGCCCTACGGGACTTACCAGGTTCGGCTCAATGATGTGAAAAACTGGATTCCACAGACGCGTAATACTTCACTTACCTTGTCTGCCGACGACAACAAGCACGTGTTGAACATGCAGTACCGTGAGCGGCCGATCAAGCTGGATATCAACATCACGGTGTTGGCGCCGCCCAAGCCTGCGTCAGTAACGAATTCCAGTTGGCATTTCACCCTCAAGCTCAAGGGCTCTACGAGCACCGAGCCCAAAGTGGTGCAGGTGCCTTGGGGCGAAAGTGTCACCGAGCTTCTGGACTATGGGGATTACGAGGTCATCTATCCCTTTTACCCACAGGAGCTGCCACAGCCGGAACAGGTAGCGCTGCGTATCAACGAGGACAGCCAGGACGAGCAACTGTTACCTATCAGTTACCGTCATGAACCGAAATTGGGCGAAACAGTGCTTGCCGAATCCTGCACCAAATGCCACGCGGTGGAGTTTTTCAACAACCTGCGCATGGCGGTGGCATGGAGCAGTGCTGGCCAGGATGCGTTGGTGCGGCAAATCCAGAGCATGCCGGTGGCCGGGCATTGCGACACCACCTGTGCGACCGAAATCAGCAAGCATTTGTTTGAGGTGGTGTGGGCGCCCTACCTGAGCCCGAACGAGGCTCACGGTCAGCGCCAGTTGCGCTTGCTGACGCGCGATGAATACGCGGCCAGTGTCAAGGACATACTCGGCGTGGAGGTCAATACCCAGAAGCTGCCGGCAGATAAATCCGAGAAAGACTTCAAGTTCCCAGGTGAAGCCAGCAAAGGGCTGCTGCAGGCTGAAGACATCAAGCAGCTGTATGGCATGGCGGTGTCGATCGCCGAGCAAGTGGCACCTCAACGTGTAAAACGCTTCAAATCCACTGCCGGTACCCTTGAGGTCAGTGCCCTGGGTTATCAAGTGTTCCGCCGTCCTTTGAGCCCGTCTGAGTTGTCGCGTTATCAGGCGGTGTTGGATGAGCACGGAGAGCGGGCGCTGATCGCTGCGCTGCTGCTGTCGCCCAACTTCCTGTATCGCTCGGAGTTGGGCCAGGCTGTCGCGCGGCAGGCCGAGGTCTACAAGCTCACCCCTTATGAGACCGCAACTGCATTGTCCTACACCTATCAAGGCACCACTCCGGACGCGCAACTGCTGGCCAAGGCAGAGCGCAACGAGTTGCAGACAGTGCAGCAAATCAGCGCAGAAATAGACCGGATGATGCGCAGTGAGCGCGGGCTTGAGCAGTTCAATCGGTTCATCAGTTACTACATCAAGACTCAGCGCGGGGTGCAGGAGAAGCCCGGCCTGAGCGCACAGATGATCCAGTTGATGACCCAGGAGCAGGCCCTGTTGACCCGTCACGTGATGCTCGACGGCAAGGGGACGTTGGACGAGCTGTTCAACCCCGGTGTGACGTTCCTCAACAAGGCTCTGGCCGAACACTACGGTATCGGCGGCGTAACCGGTGACACGCTGCACAAAGTCGCCGTGGATGAGAAACGGGGTGGCTTGTTGCACTTGGGGCTTTTTCAGGCCTCTACCTCTGACTATCAGGTCACCTCACTGGTCAAGCGCGGCATTGCCATTCGCGAGCAGCTTTTCTGCCGGGAGTTTGGAGCACCGGTCGAAGCCGAGCCCACAGAGCCGGCCTACCCTGCGCGTGCGATCAGTACCCGTGAACGCTGGGACCTGATTAATGGTGAGCAGGCTTCGGGAGGGCGTTGCTGGCAGTGCCATCAGTACATGAACGACACCGGCGCATCGATGGAGCATTACGACGCTGCCGGGCGCTATCGCCAGCAGGAGCCTGCCTACAACTACGCGCAGTTCCCTGTGCAGTTGCCGATCAAAGCGTCCGGTCCGTTCATTGGGGTTGATGGCGCGGTGCCTATCGACGATGTGCGAGGTATTTCCAAGCTGATCGCGCACAACTCGGCGTCTCTGTTCTGCATGGCGGATAGCTATTTCCGTTTCGCTTCGGGCAACAAATCCGACGAGTCCACTTCCGCAACGGTCAAGGCATTGGTCGACGGGCTGAAGGGCAATGGCTCATTACCAGGGATGCTGCGCACGCTGGGTACCTCCAACGCGTTCCAATTCAAGACGCAGAGGGATTGATCATGGATATCTTGAAAAGTCGTCGTCGCTTTCTGGCCGGCCTGGCTGCGGTAGGTGTGTTCGGCCCGCTCACCCAGTGTGGCCTGGCGCGCATGGCCTTGGCCGGGCAAAACCAGCAGGCCAAGTTAAAAGTGGTTTTCTTTGTGGTACCTGATGGCCTGGCAGTCGACTCTGCAACCGCCTATTCCAGTGATGGTCGAGGCCTCTGGCATCCCGCTGCCGAAGCTTTGGACACTTCCGACTTCCAGCTCAACGAGGTCAGCCAGGAGCTTGCGGCCTATAAAAACCAGTCCTTGTACCTGCGTGGCACGATTCTGGGCCCTGGCAATGAAGGCCATAACGGCTGGACGTGGGCGTTGCGCGACCGTGAGAAGAAGATGGCGTCGATTGATGTGTTGCTTGGCCGCCATATGCCGGGGACCGATCCGTCCCAGCGGAGTCTTTTTGCCGGACCGCATTCAGGCATTGACGGGACCGCCTGGCAGGTATCCTGGGAAGGGCCGGAAAATGGCGGCGCAATGCGCAGGCCTGAGCAGGACCCGGTGTTGATGTACGAGAAAATCTTTGGCGCGGTCAGTCGTGAGGTGCGCGAGCAGCAGGTGCGAAACATGCATGTATTTGATCCGGTGCTGGCGGATATCAACGAGCTGCGAGGCAGGCTTGCGGGGGCGCAAAAGCAGAAGCTCGATATGCAGCTTGATTCGGTTGAGCAGGTCATGAAAGACATGGAAGAAACTCTGCCACCCATTGGCGAATGTTCGCCTTTGCAGATGGACACGTTGCCGTTCAAATCTGCGGAATTTCGTAACCAGGTACAGCATCACCACCATCAGGTGGTTGCCACAGCGCTGGGGTGTGGCATCACGCGTGTAGCGACGATTCAAGTCGGGCGCTCGGCGGAGTCGCTCAATATCCTGGACGTCAGTAATGTGACCAACCCCCATGACTGCGCCCATCGTTATGCTGGGCTGGACGTATGGAAACGATCCCGGCAGTGGTATACCCAGCGAGCCAAGTTGTTCATGGATGAGTTGGCGAAGCATGCCGATCCCGATGTGCCGGGTGACAGCCTGCTTGAACACACGCTTGTGGTATTCACCAGCGAGATGGCCGATGGTGCCCCGGAGCATACGAAGGATATGCCGCTGGTACTGATGGGCGGGGCCAGCGGGTTGTTGAAGAGCGGCGATGGCGCAGGACGCTATTTCAACATCACGGCCCAGGGTGATCGTCAACAAGAAGGCAACCCGGTCATTGGCAATAAAATGGTCGATATGCAGCGAATCTGGGCCACCATCGCCCGGGCAGCCGGAACCGTTGTGCCCTACAACGGAAACATCGATCCGGTGAGCGGGTTGTTTACTAACGTTTGAGTCGCCTCGCGCTGCACTAAAAGCCGAAAAGTCCGTATGGCGGATTTTTCGGCTTTTTGCATTTGCACCCAATCGCCTTTGAGCCTGTTAAGCTGAAAATCAGGAGCGCTCCTACGCACATTTACATCACGTGGTTCTTCTTCAATGGCACTCGATCAGTTAAACCTGACGACCTCTGTTCTGTTCGATGCCCCCGGGACGCCGCTCTCGGGAACACGCTCTGCGAGTTTTACGCCATGAATAAACGTCCGTTGTATTTCGACTATGCCGCCACCACGCCAGTGGATGAGCGAGTTATCCAGGTGATGGTCGAGTGCCTGGGTTTCAATGCCAATTTTGGCAACCCTGCGTCCAGTTCCCATGCATTCGGCCAGGCGGCCCGGCAAACGGTTGAGCAGGCGCGACGGCAGGTAGCCGAATTGGTCGGCGCCCAGCCTGAGCAAATTGTCTGGACTTCCGGTGCCACCGAGTCCAACAACCTTGCGATCAAAGGGGTGGCCCAGGCGCGAGGGCTGGCGGGTGGGCATATCATCACCAGCCAGATCGAGCACAAAGCCACACTCGACACCGCGCGGCAGTTGCAGGAAGCCGGCGTGGCTGTGACCTATCTGGTGCCCGATGCCGATGGCTTGATCAGCGTTCAGGCTGTCAGTGAGGCATTGCGTGAGGACACCTTCCTGGTGTCTTTGATGCTGGTCAATAATGAACTGGGCACCCTTAACGACATTCCGGCTATCGGCGCGCGGGTGCGTGAGCAGGGCGCGCTGTTTCACGTGGACGCGGCACAGGGGGCGGGCAAGGTTGCCATTGACCTGGCGCAGTGGTCGGTGGATTTGATGTCTTTTTCCGCCCACAAGCTCTACGGCCCAAAAGGCATTGGCGCGCTGTACGTTGGGCTTCGTGCGCAACAGAAAGTGTTGGCGCAGATTCATGGCGGCGGCCACGAAGGTGGCTTGCGTTCGGGCACCCTGGCGACGCATCAGATTGCGGGCATGGGCACGGCGTTCGCTCTGGCGGCGGCGTACTTTGCTGAGGAAAAGGCGCAGATCGTGGCCTTGCGTGAACGTTTGTTGGAGCAGTTGGCGTCGATTCCCGGCGTACGCCTCAATGGCAGCCCAACCCAGCGTATTCCCCACACCCTCAGCCTGACGTTCAGCGAAGGCGAATTCAACGCTGCCGCCTTGAGTGCGGGCATTGCCTTTTCGGCGACTTCAGCGTGCAATTCGGCTAGCAATGCACCGTCCCACGTCCTGGTGGCCCTGGGGCATGATGCCCGCAGCGCTGGTCGCACTATTCGCTTGAGCCTGGGCCGGTTCACCACCGAGCGGGATATCGACGACGCTGTGCAATTGATCAAGACGGTACAGGCCAGCGCACCAGCGTTCTGGGCTGTCTGATACTTCATTTGCAATACATAACAATTATTAGTGGTTAGCAGGAGACACAATGAGTACGCAGCCTTTGACCCATGGAACGGTTCCCCAGCGCTTGGCGCATACCCGTGAACTGATGCGCCGCGAAGGCATTCACGCCCTGCTGGTGCCGTCGGCGGACCCGCACTTGTCCGAGTATTTGCCGGGTTACTGGCAAGGGCGCCAGTGGTTGTCCGGTTTTCATGGCTCGGTGGGCACTCTGATCGTCACGGCGGAGTTCGCCGGGGTCTGGGCGGATAGCCGTTATTGGGAACAGGCGACCAAGGAGCTCAAGGGCAGCGGTATCGAGTTGGTGAAGCTGCAACCGGGTCAGCCCGGTCCGCTGGAGTGGCTGGCCGAGCAAACCCCTGAGGGTGGCGTGGTGGCAGTGGACGGTGCGGTCATGGCCGTGGCCTCGGCACGTACCCTGGGTGGCAAGTTGGCCGAGCGTGGCGCGCGTCTGCGTACCGATATCGATGTGCTCGATGAAGTCTGGCAAGACCGCCCGCCGTTGCCGAACCAGCCGATTTATCAGCATCTGCCGCCCCAAGCCACCGTCAGTCGTGGCGAGAAACTGGCCGCCTTGCGTGCCAGTTTGAAAGACAAGGGCGCCGATTGGCATTTCATCGCGACGCTGGACGACATCGCCTGGCTATTCAACCTGCGCGGCGCTGATGTGTCGTTCAATCCGGTGTTTGTGTCCTTTGCCTTGATCAATCAGCAACAGGCCACTTTGTTTGTGGCGTTGGGCAAGGTCGATGCGCAACTGCGGGCGGTGCTTGAGCAGGATGGCGTGACCCTGCGTGATTACAGCGAGGTGGCGCAAGCGCTGCGAGCGGTACCGGCGGGCGCAAGCTTGCAAGTAGACCCCGCCCGCGTCACCGCCGGCTTGCTGGAAAACCTCGACGCGGGCGTCAAGCTGGTTGAAGGCCTCAACCCCACCACACTGGCTAAATCCCGCAAGAGCCTGGCGGATGCGGAACATATCCGCCAAGCCATGGAGCAGGATGGTGCGGCGCTGTGCGAATTCTTTGCCTGGCTCGACAGCGCCCTGGGTCGCGAGCGCATTACCGAACTGACGATTGACGAACACCTGACCGCTGCACGTACCCGCCGCCCAGGCTATGTATCGCTGAGTTTCAACACCATTGCCGCCTTCAACGCCAACGGCGCGATGCCGCATTACCACGCCACCGAAGAAGAGCATGCGCTGATCGAAGGTGATGGCTTGCTTTTGATCGACTCCGGCGGCCAGTACCTGGGCGGAACCACGGACATCACGCGGATGGTGCCTGTCGGTACACCGAGTGAGGAGCAGAAACGCGATTGCACGCGAGTGCTCAAGGGGGTGATTGCTCTGTCCCGTGCGCAGTTCCCCAAGGGCATTCTTTCACCGTTGCTGGATGCCATTGCCCGTGCGCCGATATGGGCAGAAGGCGTGGACTACGGTCACGGCACAGGCCACGGCGTGGGTTATTTCCTCAACGTACATGAAGGTCCGCAGGTCATTGCCTATCAGGCTGCTGCGGCGCCACAAACGGCGATGCAGCCAGGGATGATTACTTCAATTGAACCGGGTACTTATCGCCCTGGCCGTTGGGGCGTGCGCATTGAGAACCTGGTGTTGAACCGTGAAGCGGGCAAGACCGAGTTTGGCGAATTCCTCAAGTTCGAAACCCTGACCCTGTGCCCAATTGATACCCGCTGCCTGGAGCCGTCGTTGCTCACGGCGGATGAGCGTGAATGGTTCAACGCGTATCACGCCCAGGTGCGTGAGCGTTTGAGCCCGCTGCTCAATGGTGCAGCGCTTGAATGGTTGCAGGTGCGCACTGCGGCGATTTGATCGGTTGCAGCCAAGGCATTGCCGGCTGCAATCAACACCTAGCTGAGGGCTTCACGCACAAAGTCCAGGCGGTCCTGGCCGAAGAACAGCTGGTTTCCTACAAAGAAACTGGGAGCGCCGAACACGCCGCGCTTAATGGCTTGTTCGGTTTTTTCCTTGAGAGCGTCCTTGACGGCTGCATCATTGGACAGGGCCAGTACCTGCTCGGGATCGAACCCCTGTTCGGTGAGCACATTGGCCACGACCTCTGGGTCGCCCAGGTGACGGCCTTCCACCCAGAGTGCGCGGAACAGGCAGTCGATGAAGTCGAGGAAGCGCTCAGGCTGGTGGATTTGAATGCCGGTGACGGCGCGCATCAGCACCAAGGTATTGATGGGAAAGTGCGGGTTGAACCTGAGCGGCACGTTGTAGCGTTTGGCGTAACGCGCCAGGTCATCGAGCATATAGCGCCCCTTGGCGGGCACCATGATCGGCGAGGCATTGCCCGTGGCCTTGAATACACCGCCCAACAGCATCGGTTGATACACCACCTGTGCGCCGGTTTTAGCGCACAGCGCCGGCAACTGGGTATAGGCCAGGTAAGTCGCGGGGCTGCCGAGATCAAAGAAGAACTCCAGGGTTTTACTCATGGTCTGTACTCACTGCTTATTGTTATAGAGGGAGTCACCAGGTTTCATTCCAGGGGCGCAGGTCCAGTTCGAACGTCCAGGCGTCCCGTGGCTGGCGATGCAGGAACCAGTAGTTGTCGGCAATATGGTCAGGGTTGAGGAGGGCGTCCTGATCCTTGAGGGCGTATTTTTGCGGGAAGTTCTCGCGAATGAAGTCGGTATCGATGGCACCGTCGACTACCACATGGGCGACATGGATGTTCATCGGGCCTAACTCCCGCGCCATGCTTTGTGCCAGGGCGCGTATCCCATGCTTGGCGCCAGCGAAGGCAGCAAACCCCGCGCTTCCGCGCAAGCCGGCGGTGGCTCCGGTGAACAGGATAGTGCCGCGGTTACGCGTGACCATGCGTTTGGCGACTTCCCGTGCGTTCAGGAAGCCGGAGAAGCACGCCATCTCCCAGATCTTGAAGTACTTGCGTGCGGTTTCTTCCAGAATGCTGCAAGGCACATTGGCGCCGATGTTGAAGACGAACGCTTCAATAGGTCCCAGCTCGGTTTCGATTTGCTCGACCAGAGCGATCACGTCCTCTTCTTTACGTGCATCACAGGCAAAACCATGGGCTTCACCGCCCGCCAACTGAATGCTGTCTACCAGGGGCTGCAGTTTGTCGGCGCTGCGACGGGTGACGCAGGCGATGTAGCCTTCGCGGGCAAAGCGTTTGGCTATGGCGCCGCCGGTCGCGTCACCGGCACCCACTACTAATACGATTTTCTTGTTGTGCGGCATGGGAACTCCATTGGTTCGATGGTCGAGCAGGAGTTTAGCCTTCGTGCCGCAACTGGCCTGAATTTAAGATGAGCAGTCAGGAAAGACTGCTCGGGCAGCTATTTGCAGATGACGATCATACTGCGGCTGGTATAGCCGGCTGGGTTGAGGCCGAAGGGATAGTCCCCAGGCTCTTCGGAGTTATCGCCGGATTTGGCTATCACCCGGTAGCCCTTGGCACCGCATGAGTTGGCTGCACTGGTGTAGCACTGGTCCCAGGAGGAGGACAGGCCTGAACAGTTGATATGCAGCCCTTTTTTACCCCGTTTCACTTCTGTTTTTGTGGTTGCAGCACAGCCAGCGATGCCCACAACCAGCAACAGTATCAAAATTCGTTTCATTCCCATCCTTAATAGCCGCCCTGCAAAAGAACAGAGCCGCTTTACTCGCTCTCGAGCGAAGCGTTCATGCTGTCCGTGTCGAAATTCTCCATGAATGACATTCGGTTACGGCCTAAACATGGCCTAAATGAGCGGCAAATACCAGAGCTGGCTTTAAAGATGATCAGTCGGCAGGCACCAGTGGTTTGGATTCGTTGCGCATCGTCAACGTGGCGCCTACGGAAGCCAGGATAATGCAGGTGATGGCCAGCCATTGGGCCAGGGATAAGTGCTCATGCAGAAAGAGCAGGCCGGAGAGGGCGCCGAACGCTGGTTCGATGCTCATGAGCGTGCCGAAGGTGCGAGCGGGGAGGCGAGTCAGTGCGACCATCTCCAAGGTGTAGGGCAAGGCGGTGGACAGAATCGCGACGCCAATGGCGATAGGGATCAGGGCGGGCGTCAGCAGCGCGGCGCCCGCATGCACGATGCCGATCGGTGCGACGAACAGGGCGGCAATCATTACGCCGAGTGCGGCGGTCTGAACACCATTGTCGTTCCCAGCCTTTTGGCCGAACAAAATATACAAGGCCCAGCATCCGCCTGCGCCCAGTGCGTACGCCGCGCCGACCCAGTCGATACCGCTACTGGCCTCGCCCGTCGGAATCAACAGCAGCAGGCCGATGATAGCCATGGCAATCCACAGGAAGTCGACAGCTCGGCGCGAGGCATAGATAGCGACGGCAAGCGGGCCTGTGAATTCGAGTGCTACGGCAATCCCCAGCGGTACGGTGCGAAGGGACATATAGAAGAGGAAGTTCATGCCGCCCAGCGCCATCCCGTAAATGATCACCGTGCGCAAGGACTTGGCTGTCAGCGTGGCGCGCCATGGGCGTAATAGCACCAGCATGATCACACTGGCGAAAATCAAACGCAGAGCAGTGGTGCCTTGTGCGCCAACAATAGGAAACATGCTTTTGGCCAATGACGCACCGGATTGGATGGACGCCATGGCGATCAATAGCAGGCCGATCGGAAACAATGCGGATGCCAGGCTGCGAGGTGGGGTGGTCATTGCGGTAGTTCTTCCGAAGTCATGATAGATAAATACGAGGCGCTATGATGCTTAACTGTCGACGAATGAGCAATATATTGCTCAAATGCTGCCTTGTAGCTATCTATATAGTGGGAGCATCGGGTTTTTGAGGTATTTGATAGAAAAACCGAATAATTGTGTTGACGGCAGATTCTGGAAGCCTATAATTCGCCCCACTTCCGGCGCAGTCGAAACGGAAAACTCCTTGGTAAACAATGAGTTATGCAGTTTTCGGCAGCAAGTTGCTTCAGTTCATCGAAGCCAAAAGGAAGTTGAAAAAGAGGTGTTGACAGCAGTGTGTAACGCTGTAGAATTCGCCTCCCGCTTACGAGAGATCGCAAGCGCAAGTGGTTGAAGTTGTTGAAGAAATC
>NZ_JALJRP010000046.1:0-34102 GCF_024519715.1 Pseudomonas sp. Pse35
GATTTCTTCAACAACTTCAACCACTTGCGCTTGCGATCTCTCGTAAGCGGGAGGCAAATTCTACAGGGATCGCCATGAACGTCAACCCCTTATCCGCAAAAAAGCTAAAAACCCATTCGCCTATAAAATCAGGATGCCTCGCCGCCTCTTCTATATAAGAAGAAGCGTATAGCCCTAGGGCGTGAATACCCCCTCCCACACAAATGCATCGAACTCCAACCGGAAGAAGCCCGGCCGAGACCTGCGAAAGCGAGGAGCGAGAAAGACTGTTTTTTTAGACCGGCGAATACCGGAAAGGGAAAGCTCAACAGAGATGGTGTCCCAGGGCCGGTTCGAACGGCCAACCTTCCCCTTAGGAGGGGGATGCTCTATCCAATTGAGCTACTGGGACAAATGCTTACCCGGAAGGGCTAGCGACAGACGGCGTGCATCTTAACGGCCGAGGCTGGTTTTGTCATGTCGTCCGTTGGCATTTTGAATGTAGGCCGATCCCTGCGAATGCATTCAAAGCCTCTCGCTGCAGACCAAGGCCTCCAGATGCATCGTGCAAATTGCACTGCGCCAATATGCCATCATTGCAAACTGCAACCTCAAAACCCCACAAATCAAATCTAACTCTTTGTTTTTATTGGCCTAATAGGTTGGCACGACATCTGCTAAGTCATACATACACAACCAATCGTTCCAGGCACCGTGGAGACCATGACTATGAACAGCGCCCTTCTATTAGCACTGAACGCTGTGGCACTGGCCGCGGTGGTGACGTTTCATTTTCAGCCGACCAATACTGAAGACGGCGCGCAAATCAGCCAAGCCATTCCCCACCATCTGCAACAGCGCCCTCAACTCGCACTGATGACTGCCAACCCCCAGCCCCCCATTCGCCTGACCCAAGAAACCCAATCTGCCCCAGCGGCCGAGCATTGGGTTTTCTGAGAAAATATTCATGTCCAAATCTGCCTGGTTATTTCTGTGCCTGACCCTCATGTCCGCCGCACTAGGCCTGGGAGCCACCTCACAACAAGCTCAAATCCTAGCCTTCGTCGCAAGCGCCGTGCTGGGCAGCCTACTGATAATTGCACTCATCAAGGGTCGCCGAATCAAATTCGATCCACTCCTTCGCTAGCCCTCCCCCCGCCGCCCCTTCTCCCTACCTTATGTCGCCTGACACTCGTAAATAGCCGAACAGCTACTAACCTTAAGCTTGCGGGCAAAAGGCCATACCCCTATAGAAAGGACACCCTTCGACTCAGATTCCGCGCTGGCCTGAACGAAGGTTGCCGAGCTTCGCTGCAGCTGCAGGAAATTTTTCCAACCAGTCCGCAAAAACGCAAATCAGTACTGGCATAAAGCCTTTAGGCGGTTCAATATTTGTCACAGAATTGACGCCAATGAAATGGCAAATCTGAGGCATGATGCGGCCTCTTTGCAATTCGCGTTGAACTTTGGTCGTGAGCCTTGTCTTAACACTCATCTTGCGGCCAATTCCAGAAACCGCTCCCCTGAACTAACCGGTTAAATATATGCGCCCATTGAAACAGGCAATTTATTCCAGCCGTACGGCTGACAAATTCGTCGTACGTCTGCCAGACGGAATGCGGGAACGCATTGCCGAGGTGGCTCGCAATCATCACCGCAGCATGAACTCCGAAATCATCGCACGCCTGGAACAAAGCCTTATTCAGGAAGGTGCCTTGGGTGAAGAGTTGAGCATGCGCCTGGACAGCCCCGAGCTGTCACTGCACGAACGCGAACTGCTGCAGCGTTTTCGTCAACTCTCCCACCGCCAGCAAAATGCTCTCGTCTCGCTGATCGCGCACGACGTGGAGGCGGCCGCAGAAGCCAATTGATTGACACCTGAAAGCCGAAGCCAGCCCTGTGCTGGCTTTTTTTTTGCGTCGAGTTTGGGAATAAGAAGCAAAGCGAGGGCAGGTTTGCCCCCGCGGGAAGGGTCAGAGCAGGAAGATCGTTGCCAGGCCCAAGAAGATGAAGAAACCACCACTGTCAGTCATGGCCGTGATCATCACACTGGCACCCATGGCGGGATCGCGACCTAGACGCGCCAGGGTCATGGGGATCAATACCCCCATCAAGGCCGCCAGCAACAGGTTAAGGGTCATGGCCGCAGTCATGACCACACCTAGGGACCAACTGCCGTAGAGCAAGTAGGCCACCACGCCAATCACGCCCCCCCACACCAATCCGTTTATGAGGCCTACAGCCAGTTCCTTGCGCAACAGCCGTGAGGAATTGGCGGTACTGACCTGGTCCAGCGCCATGGCGCGCACGATCATGGTGATGGTCTGGTTCCCGGAGTTGCCGCCAATGCCCGCCACAATCGGCATCAACGCCGCCAAGGCAACCAGCTTCTCGATGGAGCCTTCAAACAACCCGATCACGCGAGAAGCGATAAACGCGGTAATCAGATTGATAGCCAGCCAAGCCCAGCGGTTATGCAGTGAACGCCAGACCGACGCGAAAATATCTTCCTCTTCACGCAAACCCGCCATGTTGAGGACTTCGGTTTCACTTTCCTCACGGATCAAGTCGACGATTTCATCGATGGTCAGACGACCGATCAACTTGCCGTTCTTATCAACCACCGGAGCCGAGATCAAGTCGTAACGCTCGAATGCCTGGGCCGCGTCGTAGGCATCTTCGTCCGGGTGGAAGCTCACGGTATCGCTGGCCATCAGGTCAGCAACTTTTTTCTCCGGATCATTGACCAGCAGGCGCTTGATCGGCAAAACGCCCTTGAGGATGCCCTCATAGTCGACCACAAACAATTTGTCGGTGTGGCCGGGCAACTCTTTGAGGCGGCGCAGGTAACGCAGCACCACTTCCAGGCTGACGTCTTCGCGGATGGTGACCATCTCGAAGTCCATCAGGGCGCCGACCTGATCCTCGTCGTACGACAGCGCGGAACGCACACGCTCACGCTGCTGCGTGTCGAGCGCTTCCATCAACTCATGGACAACATCACGGGGCAGCTCAGGGGCCAGGTCAGCAAGCTCGTCCGCATCCATCTCCTTGGCGGCAGCCAGGAGTTCGTGGTCATCCATGTCGGCGATGAGCGTCTCACGCACCGAGTCCGATACTTCCAGAAGGATGTCACCGTCGCGATCAGCCTTCACCAACTGCCACAGGGTCAGTCGGTCATCCAACGGCAAGGCTTCAAGAATGTAGGCGACGTCGGCGGAGTGCAGGTCATCGAGCTTGCGTTGCAACTCGACGAGGTTTTGCCGGTGAACCAGGTTTTCGACGCGGTCGTGGTTCGGACCTTCCTGGCGGTGCGTGAGGTCTTCGACCACGCGCTGGCGCTGCAGCAGCTCGATAACTTGAGCCAGACGATCCTGCAGGCTTTCTTGTGTTTTCTTTACTTCTACTTCGGTCATAGGCGAACTCCACTCCCAGCAGCGGGGCACGCCGGAAGGATCAATCAGTCAATTCATGATTGGTAAAACGGGGTACTGAGTAACTACTGGGTAAGTCCATGGAGGTATTCCACAAGCCCCGGCGGGGCTGACGGGCGCATGATACACCGCCCGGACGTTTTAAACGTTAAAAAACTGGAAAGAACAAGCGCTTGCACGCCAAAGCTCAGTATTGGCTGCATCTATGAACTGCGACGACGCAGACGCATGGGAAAACACATGAGGAGGGAGAAAAAGGAGGACGCCGGATAAAGCCTATACAAACCCCAGACGGCAAAAAGCCCGCACTAGGCGGGCTTTTTGTTTGTATGGTGCACTCGACAGGATTCGAACCTGTGACCGCTCGGTTCGTAGCCGAGTACTCTATCCAGCTGAGCTACGAGTGCAGATTGTGTTTTTAGACCAGATCACAACTGGTTGAAGCCAAGCTACCTGCATCGCTGCAACTAACTCTTAAATGGTGCACTCGACAGGATTCGAACCTGTGACCGCTCGGTTCGTAGCCGAGTACTCTATCCAGCTGAGCTACGAGTGCATTTGTTGCCGCGCATTATAGGCCGTTCAATCTCTATGTAAAGCTATTTTTTCGAGTATTTTCAACAACTTACCGAAAAAACCAGATTGCAACGTACTAAGCAAATAATGGCGGAGAACGGGGGATTCGAACCCCCGACACCCTTTTGAGGTGTACTCCCTTAGCAGGGGAGCGCCTTCGGCCACTCGGCCAGCTCTCCGCAACACGGGGCGTATATTAACCACGTTCCTCCCCGTTTGCAAACATAAAAAACGATAAAAATTAAAGGCTTGGTTCTTCGTCCTTCTCTTTCTTGATCCGCAGGTAGATTTCCTCGCGGTGGACCGCCACCTCTTTCGGAGCGTTAACCCCAATACGTACTTGATTGCCTTTGACGCCGAGCACGGTCACAGTGATTTCGCCATCACCGATAATCAGGCTTTCTGCGCAACGACGAGTCAGAATCAGCATACCTTTCACCTCACGCATTTCAGTTCAGGAACAACAGTCTGCAAAAAAAAAGCATTCGACCTACAACCAAAAGGTCGTAGCCCTACTCGCTAAGTATTGTCGAGCCCATGCAAAAGACCATGTACCCCACAAAAAAATGAAAGGCGCGGTAAACCGCGCCTTCCTGGCAACGCATCACTCGCCCTGTCGGGCCGGAGCATCCAACTCAAAAGCCGTATGCAGCGCGCGTACAGCCAGCTCCAGGTACTTCTCTTCGAGGACGACCGAGACTTTGATTTCCGAGGTGGAAATCATCTGGATGTTGATACCTTCTTTGGCAAGAGCCCCGAACATACGGCTGGCAACGCCAGCATGGGAACGCATGCCCACCCCGACGATCGACACCTTGGCAATCTTGGTATCGCCGACCACTTCACGGGCGCCAATCTCGCTCGCAGTGTTCTGCAGGATTTTCAATGCTGCATCGTATTCATTGCGATGCACGGTGAAGGTGAAATCGGTGGTGTTGTCGTGCGAAACGTTCTGCACGATCATGTCGACTTCAACATTCGCATCGCTGACAGGCCCCAGAATCTTGAAAGCCACGCCTGGGGTGTCTGGCACGCCACGGATCGTCAGCTTGGCTTCATCGCGATTGAAAGCGATGCCGGAAATGATCGGCTGTTCCATGGATTCCTCTTCATCAATAGTAATGAGGGTGCCCGGACCCTCCTTGAAGCTGTGCAATACGCGCAGCGGAACGTTGTACTTGCCGGCGAACTCCACCGCGCGAATCTGCAACACCTTGGAACCAAGGCTGGCCATTTCCAGCATTTCTTCAAAGGTGATCTTGTCAAGGCGCTGGGCCACTGGCACGACGCGTGGGTCAGTGGTGTAGACGCCATCCACATCGGTATAGATCTGGCATTCGTCAGCCTTGAGCGCTGCCGCCAGGGCCACACCGGTGGTGTCCGAACCGCCACGACCCAGCGTGGTGATGTTGCCGTGCTCATCCACGCCCTGGAAACCCGCTACAACTACCACGCGCCCTGCTTTGAGATCAGTGCGAATTTTCTGATCATCAATCTGCAGGATCCGCGCCTTGGTATGTGCGCTGTCTGTAAGAATGCGCACCTGGCTACCAGTGTAGGACACCGCTGGCACGCCACGCTTGTTCAGCGCCATGGCCAACAGCGCAATGGTTACCTGCTCGCCCGTGGAGACGATCACATCCAGCTCGCGCGGCAGCGGCTGTTGATCACCGCTGATGGCCTTGGCCAGATCGATCAGGCGATTGGTCTCGCCACTCATGGCCGACAGCACCACTACCAGGTCATCGCCAGCATCGCGGAATTTCTTAACCTTGTCGGCGACCTGCTCGATTCTTTCGACAGAACCGACCGAGGTGCCTCCAAATTTCTGTACGATCAAAGCCATTTCCAAGCCGCCTCAGCCCGTAAAGGGGCGCCTAATTTCCAATCCACCCGCACTGAACAAGCCCGTGACTAGACAGACCACGGGCCGGTTAACAGTGCTTTAAATACCTGCCTCGACAAATGGCACGGTCAAGGCCAGCGCCGCGTCCAGGGCTGCGGCATCGACACCACCGCCTTGCGCCATGTCCGGACGACCACCGCCCTTGCCGCCCACTGTCGCAGCGGCTTGCTTCATCAAATCACCGGCTTTGAGTTGGCCAGTCAGGTCCTTGGTTACACCAGCAACCAGAACGACCTTATCCTCATGGACACTGCCGAGCAGGATCACTGCGCGGCCGAGCTTGTTCTTCAACTGATCGACCAAGGCCAACAGCGCCTTGCCATCCTGGCCGTCCAGGCGCGCAGCCAGGACTTTTACGTCCTTGACGTCAACCGCCGCGGCCGACAGGTCATCGCCCGCAGCGCTCGCCGCCTTGGCCTGCAACTGCTCCAGCTGTTTCTCAAGCGCACGGTTGCGCTCCAGCACGGCGGACAGCTTGTCGATCAGGTTGTCGCGGCTGCCCTTGACCAGGCCGGCCGCTTCCCTGAGTTGTTCTTCGGCTGCATTGAGGTAAGCCAGGGCCGCAGCACCGGTTACCGCTTCAATACGACGTACGCCCGAGGCCACACCACCTTCGCTGATGATCTTCAGCAAGCCGATATCGCCGGTGCGGTTGGCGTGGATGCCACCACAGAGTTCTACCGAGAAGCTGCCGCCCATGCTCAGTACGCGGACTTCGTCGCCGTACTTCTCGCCAAACAGCGCCATGGCGCCTTTATTCCTGGCGGTCTCGATATCGGTTTCTTCGGTTTCAACCGGGGTGTTCTTGCGAATCTCGGCGTTGACGATGTCTTCCAGCGCCTTGATCTGCTCAGGCTTGATCGCTTCAAAGTGGCTGAAGTCAAAACGCAGGCGCTGGCTGTCCACCAACGAACCTTTTTGCTGCACGTGCTCGCCCAGTACCTGGCGCAGCGCGGCGTGCAGCAAGTGAGTGGCCGAGTGGTTCAACGCCGTGGCATGCCGTACGTCGGCATCCACCTGGGTGTCTACCGGTGCGCCCACGGTCAAGTTGCCCAGCACCAGCACACCGTGATGCAGGAAAGCCCCGCCGGTCTTGGTGGTGTCGCGCACATCAAAACGACCGGATGTCGAGCTCAGGAAACCGCAATCGCCAATCTGGCCACCCGACTCGGCATAGAAAGGCGTCTGGTCCAGTACCACAACCGCCTCTTCACCTTCGCTCAACACGTCGACCGACTTACCGTCTTTATAGATGGCGACGATCTTGGCCGAGCCCGCAGTCGCCTTGTAGCCGGTGAACTCGGTCGGTACGTCAACCTTGACCAGGGTGTTGTAGTCCAGGCCAAAGGAGCTGGCCGAACGGGCCCGCACGCGCTGGGCTTCCATCTCACGCTCGAAACCGGCTTCGTCGACGGTCAACTCACGCTCGCGGGCGATGTCGGCAGTCAGGTCCATCGGGAAACCATAGGTGTCGTACAGCTTGAACACCACATCACCCGGCACCACGGTGCCTTTGAGTTCAGCCAGGTCCTGTTCCAGAATTTTCAGGCCGTGCTCCAGGGTCTTGGAGAACTGCTCTTCTTCAGCCTTGAGCACCCGCTCGATGTTGCTTTGCTGTTGCTTGAGTTCCGGGAAGGCATCGCCCATCTCGGCAACCAGCGCGGCCACGATCTTGTAGAAGAAGCTGCCGGTAGCGCCCAGCTTGTTACCGTGGCGGCACGCACGACGGATGATGCGACGCAGCACGTAGCCACGGCCTTCGTTGGACGGCAGCACGCCGTCGGCGATAAGAAAACCGCAGGAACGGATGTGGTCCGACACCACCTTGAGCGAAGACTGGCCTTCATTGGCGCAGCCAATGGCCGCCGCCGAGGCGCTCAGCAGGTTGGTGAACAGGTCGATTTCGTAGTTGGAGTGAACGTGCTGCATCACCGCACTGATCCGCTCCAGGCCCATGCCGGTGTCCACCGACGGTGCCGGCAGCGGATGCAACACGCCATCGGCGGTGCGGTTGAACTGCATGAACACGTTGTTCCAGATCTCGATGTAACGGTCGCCGTCTTCTTCCGGCGAACCTGGCGGGCCACCCCAGATATCGTCGCCGTGATCGTAGAAAATCTCGGTGCACGGGCCGCACGGGCCGGTATCGCCCATGGTCCAGAAGTTATCGGACGCGTAGGGCGCGCCTTTGTTGTCACCGATACGGATCATGCGCTCGGCAGGTACACCGATTTCCTGGGTCCAGATGTCATACGCTTCATCGTCCGTCGCGTACACGGTGACCCAGAGCTTTTCCTTGGGCAGCTTCAGCACGCCGGTGAGGAAGGTCCAGGCGAACGTGATCGCATCTTTCTTGAAATAGTCGCCGAAGCTGAAGTTACCCAGCATCTCGAAAAAGGTGTGGTGACGGGCGGTGTAGCCGACGTTTTCCAGGTCACTGTTCTTGCCGCCGGCGCGTACGCACTTCTGGCTGCTGGTAGCGCGGGTGTAGGCGCGCTTTTCCTGGCCCAGGAAGCAGTCCTTGAACTGGTTCATCCCCGCGTTAGTGAACAGCAGGGTTGGGTCATTGCCTGGGATCAAGGAGCTGGAGGCTACACGGGTGTGACCTTGCTCTTCGAAGAAGCGAAGGAAGGCTTCACGGATTTCTGCGCTTTTCATTAGGTTCTTCCACGGAGGCTGCGGCCAAAGGCCAGTGCGCAACATCATCAGACGGAGCGACGGCAAAGGGCCGCATTATATCGGCCCTTTGCCGGTGGTACAGCGTGTTTATGTGATAGAAACAGTCAATTAGACGGCCTGCACTGTCATTTCTGCGAAAACGCGACGAATGTCTGCAGCACTTGCTCGATCTGCGCCCGGCTGACGTCCAGATGGGTGACCATGCGCAGGCGCGGCGCGGCACTCAACTTGACCCCACGCTCGGCCGCAAAGGCCTTCAGCGCCTGCGCCTGATCGCCTACCTGCACATACACCATATTGGTCTGCACCGGCTCGACGCTGTAGCCGGCCTTGCGTAACTCATCGCCCAGCCATTGCGCGTTGGCATGGTCGTCAGCCAGGCGCTGCACCTGATGATCCAGAGCATACAACCCCGCCGCCGCCAGTGAGCCGGCCTGGCGCATGCCGCCGCCGACCATCTTGCGCAAGCGCCGAGCCTTGGCGATCAGCGCCACCGAGCCACACAGCACCGAGCCGACCGGCGCACCGAGGCCCTTGGACAGGCACACCGACACCGAATCGAAATGCTGGGCGATTTCTCGCGCATCCACCCCCAGCTTGACTGCCGCGTTGTAAAGGCGGGCGCCATCCAGGTGCAGGGCCAAGCCGTGCTCGTGGGTAAATGCCCGGGCCTTGGCCAGATAATCCAGCGGCAGCACTTTGCCCTGCATGGTGTTTTCCAGCGCCAGCAGGCGCGTGCGCGCGAAGTGGAAGTCGTCGGGCTTGATGGCTGCAAGCACCTGGTTCAGATCAAGGGAGCCATCAGCTTGCACTTCCAGGGGCTGCGGCTGGATCGACCCCAGCACCGCCGCACCGCCACCTTCGTATTTGTAGGTGTGGGCCTGCTGGCCGACGATGTATTCCTCGCCGCGCTCACAGTGAGCCATCAACGCCAGGAGGTTGCTCATGGTGCCGGTGGGTACGAACAGCGCCGCGGCAAAGCCCAGGCGCTTGGCCAACTCGGCCTCCAAGCGGTTGACGCTGGGGTCTTCACCATAAACATCATCGCCGCTGACGGCGCTGGCCATTGCGTCGAGCATGCCGGGAGTAGGTTGGGTCACTGTGTCGCTGCGCAGGTCGATCACGGTCATGAAGGGGGCCTCTAACGGAGTGGATAAGTCCTTTTGTGTGTGATTACTGCGGGCAAAGCCACGGAATATCAAGCCCCTATTGCATTCATTCGAATACCAACCAATCAAACCGATATAAGTTATCGAGACGGCAGCCGTGCAGTTTTCGAAAAACCATGTTAAAAACTCTGCGCCGCCAGGGTTCTGGTGGCAACGTTCTCAGGGCGGGGTGCAATTCCCCACCGGCGGTAATTGCACGCAATGTGCATAGCCCGCGAGCGCTTGGCGCCTCGAACTGCTCAGGCAGGACGGCGACGAGGTCAGCAGACCCGGTGTGATCCCGGGGCCGACGGTCATAGTCCGGATGAAGAGAGAACGGGATTGGCACCTAAGGGCCGCGCGCCTGTTTGCGCATGCGTACCCTTAAATCCCATTCGATTCATAACGCCCTGTTTTTTTCTTAAACAGGAGTCAGAACATGCAACCCACCGCAATCGACAGCAAAAGCAAAAACCATCACGGCGAGCGCGTCGCGTTTATCCAGGCCTGCTGGCACAAGGATATTGTCGACCAGTCGCGCAAAGGCTTCCTCGCCGAAATGATCGCCCAGGGTTATCAGGAATCGGACATCGACTTCTTCGAAGTCGGCGGCGCCTTTGAAATGCCCCTACACGCCAAGTTGCTGGCCAAGACCGGCCGTTACGCCGGGATCGTCGCTGCCGCGCTGGTGGTGGACGGCGGCATCTACCGTCACGAATTCGTCGCGCAATCAGTGGTCAGCGGCCTGATGCAGGTGCAGTTGGAAACTGAAGTGCCGGTGTTCTCGGTGTCCCTGACGCCGCACCACTTCCATGCCGGCAGCGAGCACACCACGTTCTTCTATGAGCACTTCGTGCACAAGGGTCAGGAAGCTGCGCGTACCTGCGCCGATACACTGCACAAAGTGCGGGCGATCCGTCGTAGCGAGCCGCGTGCGGTAGCGGTCTAAATCCAAGCCTCACCGCAAACCAGTGTGGGAGCTGGCTTGCCTGCGATGCAGACACCTGGGGTGTATCAGTGATACCCAGGTGATGCTATCGCAGGCGAGCCAGCTCCCACATTGGACTGAGCCAGACTTGGCTCTCAGGCCAGGCCGGCATCGGTGGTGGGCACGATCAATATCCCGGCGCGCAAGCCGTTCTTCACCTTTGGGTTGGGGAAGATGATGCGGGCGCCCTCCTCCTCGATCACCCAGCGGGTCTTGGCCACGTCTTCGGCCAGCAGGTAGCCTTTTTCCAATTCCGAAAAGTTTTCCACATCTGCGGGCAGGTGCAGCAGGAAGGCGTCGCTGTGCTTGATCACTTCCCGTGCAACGGCGAAGAGCTTCAGGCCGTCGAGGTTGCCGGTCTCAGGCTCGTTGCCCTCGATGATCTGCTTCAGACGCACTTCCAGGCGCGACACGTCCACACCGTCGTTCTGCCCGAACGGGCGCGCCTTGCCCAACTCCAGGGTAAAAGCCTCGGCGCCGAGTTGCTCGTAGGTAAAAGCGGTGAAGGTAATCGAGGTTTTGTTCTGCAGCAGCACCGCCTGCATGCCGGCCGCGTTCAAGCGCTCCAGCTCACGGCGCGAATGCTGTCGGTCTTCCTTCCACGGGTACAACGCGAACTGCTCGATTTTTGAACCACGAATCGCGGTATGCAGGTCGTAATGCAGGCGCGAGCGGCCAGGCAGGCTGAAAAAGCTGCGGGCCAATTGCTCAAGCTCGGCGGCGCGCATGGCTTCGGGGCCGATGTTTTGTTCATGACGGCCATTGAACAGCCGGTTGACGTCCAGCTCGAGGTAACGCTCACCGCGGCGCATGGCCTCGGTATTACCGAACAGGAACAGAATACGGGTGCGGGGTTTGATCTCCCCGCGGGCAATGCCATGCAACAGGCGGTCGAGCAATTCGATCGGCGCGGTTTCGTTGCCATGGATGCCGGACGACAGCAGCAAGTCGCTGCCGTTGTCCAGAGCTTCAGGAGGACGCACTTCAAGCGCGCCTTCGCTGAGCCAGCGCATCTGCACGCCGTCGACAGTCAGTTGAATTTTTTGCGCCGGTTCACGACCGGCGAGGGTCAGTTCAAGCAGTTTGCCGAGGGCGAGCATAAGCAGCTTCCTTAGTGGTTGCAGCCTGGGCCATGGACGTGATCGTCGTCGTCACCTTCAACGTCGGCCGGTTCCATTTCCAGCTGCAGGCTCATCAGGTTGGTGGCCAATGGGCGCATCAGCAGGTTGGCGTACTCGGCGTCGCCCTCCTCTACGTCTACGCCAATCAGCAGTTGGCCGCGGCCATCGTGCTGGATCCAGATCTCCTTGCCCTGCCAGACCACGGCGACGCGGGTGCAGGAGGTTTCCAGCTGGGTGCCGTCGGTGTCTTCAAGGATGAGTTTCAGGGTGTCGGTCATAAATAAAATATCTCAGCCGTGTGGCATTAATTGATCTGGAAAGGATAAACCGAGCCCAGTTTAAGGATTTGCGTCAGTTCATCCAGTGCCGTCCGGCACTCAAGCAGCAACTGCGGGTCAGCCAGGTCGGTTTCGCGCAGGCTGTCACGGTAGTGCTTGCCCACCCAATGGGTCAGGGTTTCGTACAACGGCGCGGTCATGATAACCCCTGGGTTCACGGCCGCCAGCTCGGTTTCGTTCAACGCCACGCGCAGGCGCAGGCACGCCGGCCCACCGCCATTCTGCATGCTTTGCTTGAGGTCGAAGACCTTGACTTCGCGGATCAACCCGCCGGAAACGGTCAAGCCTTGCAGGTACTGCCACACGCGCTCATTGGCGCGGCACTCTTCCGGCACGATCAGCAGCATCGAACCATCAGGACGAGTCAGCAACTGGCTGTTGAACAGGTAGGAACGCACCGCGTCCTCGACACTGACCAACGCGCGGGGCACACACACCGACTGGAAGTTGCCGCCCAGCTTGCTCAACTTGCCGTGCAGTTCGGCGAGCATCTGTTCGGTATTGAGGAACGCATCCTCGTGATAGAACAGCACCTCGCCGTTGCCCACCGCGATCACATCGTTGTGGAACACACCGGCATCGATCACCGCAGGGTTCTGCTGGGCGTAGACCACACCGTCATCCTTCAAGCCATGCAGGCGCGCAACGGCCTGGGAGGCTTCGAGGGTCTGGCGCGCCGGGTACTTCTGTGGGGCCGGGTAACGGGGGTCGAAAGCACTACGGCCGAAGACGAAAAACTCCACGCCCGCCTCACCGTACTCACGGCAGAAACGCGTGTGGTTGGCCGCACCTTCATCGCCAAACTGCGCCACGGCCGGCAAGGCGGCGTGGTGAGCGAAATGCTTGCCATCGGCGAACATCGCCCCCAGCACGCGGCTGGTGGTGGGGTGCTCGATGCTGCGGTGGTATTTGCAATTGAGGTTGGCAGCGGTGAAATGCACGCGGCCGTCTGCGGTGTCGGCGCTTGGGCTGACGGTGGCGGCGTTGGCTACCCACATGCTGGATGCCGAGCAGCTCGCTACCAGCAAAGGCATGGCCTGCCTGGCAGCCTGCTCGATCACCTGGGCGTCGGTGCCGCTGAAACCCAAGCTGCGCAAGGCAGCTACATCCGGGCGCTCCTGAGGCGCCAATACACCTTGCACAAAGCCCATGTCCATCAGGGCTTTCATTTTCTGCAGGCCCTGCAACGCCGCTTCCTTCGGGTTGGAAGACTGCTGGCTGTTGCTTTGGGACGCGACGTTGCCGAAGGACAAACCGCCGTAGTTATGGGTCGGCCCCACTAGACCGTCAAAATTGACTTCACAGGATTTCATCGGCGAGGCTCCACGAACATCTGTTTTTATAGGCATCAACTGCAGGTCTATATCTGTTAACCCGACCCAGTGTGGGAGCTGGCTTGCCTGCGATGCAGTCGACTCGGTCTTTCAGCCAAACCGAGGTGATGCCATCGCAGCGATGCGGCGATCCGACAAGCCAGCTCCCACATTAGATCGGTGTCACCCTTACTTCAGCGTTATGCCGGGGGTCAGCGTGGCTGGCACGACCAAGCTCGGCGTCTCCAGCGAAGCCACCGGGTACGCGCAATAATCCGCCGCGTAATAGGCACTGGCGCGATGATTGCCCGACGCCCCGACACCACCGAACGGCGCGGTACTGGCAGCGCCGGTCAACTGCTTGTTCCAGTTGACGATACCGGCGCGGCTTTCCAGCCAGAACTGCTGGTAACGCGCTTCGGAGTCCGACAACAGGCCAGCGGCCAGGCCGTACTGGGTGTTGTTGGCCTCAGCGATGGCACCGGCAAAATCCGCATAGCGGATCACCTGCAGCAGCGGGCCGAACAGCTCTTCGTCTTCACGTTCCGTCACCCCGGTTACGTCGATGATTCCAGGGGTCAACAATGCGGCCTGAGCCTGAGGCTGGGTCATTTCCAGCAGTGCCACGGCGCCATTGGCCAACATCAGTTCCTGGGCTTGCATCAAGGCTCTGGCCGCAGCCAGGGAGATCACCGACCCCATGAACGGCGCCGGTTGCTGATCGAAAGCGCCCACTTCAATGCTCGCACTCACCGCCACCAGGCGCGCCAGCAAGGCATCGCCCCAGGCACCTTGCGGCACCAGCAAGCGGCGCGCGCAGGTGCAACGCTGGCCCGCCGAGATAAACGCCGACTGGATGATGGTGTACACCGCCGCATCCACGTCGGCGACTTCGTCCACGACCAGCGGGTTATTACCGCCCATTTCCAGGGCCAGGATCTTGTCAGGGCGCCCTGAGAATTGCTGGTGCAAGTGATTGCCGGTGCGGCTGGAGCCGGTAAAGAACAGGCCGTCGATGCCTGGGTTGGCCGCCAGGGCGATGCCGGTTTCCCGCGCGCCTTGCAGCAGGTTCAGCACGCCCGCCGGCAAACCGGCTTCGATCCAGCACTGTACGGTCAGCTCGGCGACCTTGGGGGTCAGCTCGCTCGGCTTGAACAGCACGGTATTGCCCGCCAGCAACGCCGGGACGATGTGCCCATTGGGCAAGTGCCCAGGGAAGTTGTAAGGGCCGAATACCGCCACCACACCGTGGGGTTTATGGCGCAACACAGCGGTGGCGTCGCCCAGGGGGCCGCTCTTCTCGCCGGTACGCTCGCGGTAGCTTTGCACCGAGATCGCAATCTTGTTGGCCATGCTGGTGACTTCAGTGGCCGACTCCCACAGTGGCTTGCCGGTTTCTTCGCCAATGCAGCGGGCGATTTCATCGGCACGGCTTTTAAGCGTAGCGGCGAAGGTTTCCAGCACGCTGATGCGTTCTTCGAGCGGGCGCTTGGCCCATGCCGGGAATGCCTGACGCGCAGCCTGCACGGCGGATTCGACCTGTTCAGCACTGGCACCATTGCCAGCCCACAGCACTTGCTGAGTCACCGGGTTGCGCGATTCAAACAGCTCACCCTGGCCAGCCAGCCAGCTACCTGCGATATACAGCGAATTCATTATTTGGACTCCCGAGCAGCAGACAACGCAACAGCACGTACTTGATCACCCACCACCAATTGCAGGCGCTTGGCGGTCTGTGGATCGACCACCAGCGTACCTGCCGCCAGACGGGCCGGAGCGGCGGTGATACGGCATTCTTCGCGCTTGCGGTTATGGATCAGGAACGGCGTGGCGTCGTCCCCCGGCGTGCCGATGGCCAACACCAGTGACTGGCTGTCGCGCACCGCACGGATCTTGCTGGTTTCACATTCCACCGCCGGGCCGGCGTCGAAAATATCCACATAGCCCTGGTAGCTGAAGCCTTCGCTCTTGAGCATGCTCAGCGCCGGCTCGGTGTCCGGGTGGACCTTGCCGATCACATTGCGCGCGTCTTCGGAGAGAAAGCAGCTGTACAGCGGGAACTTGGGCATCAGCTCGGCGATAAACGCCTTGTTGCCCACGCCCGTGAGGTAGTCGGCCTGGCTGAACTCCATCTTGAAGAAGTGCCGGCCCAGGCTTTCCCAGAACGGCGAACGCCCGGCGTCGTTGGACACACCGCGCATCTCGGCAATGATCTTGTTGCCGAACAGTTGCGGGAACTCGGCGATAAACAACATGCGCGCCTTGGCCAGCATGCGACCGTTGAGGCCGTTGCGGTAATCGGCATGCAAAAACAACGAGCACAATTCGGAATTACCGGTGAGGTCGTTGGCCAGGAACAGAGTCGGTATCTCACGGTAGATATTCAGTTCCTGGGAAGCGCTGACAGTCAGCCCAACCCGGAAGTTGTACCACGGCTCGCGCAGGCCAACGGCGCCAGCGATGGCGGAGATTCCCACCACGCGGCCTTCGTCGTTTTCCAGCACGAACAGGTAGTCGGCATCGCCGCGCCCGGCTTCGCCGCGAAAGGTTTTTTCCGCCCAGCCCACCCGGTGGGTCAGGCGCTCTTCGTTGGCCGGCAAGGTGGTGAGGCCGGTGCCAGTGCTGCGCGCCAGGTCTATCAGGGCCGGTAAATCGCTGCTGCGTACGGGACGAACGATCATGCTATCTCCTCGAACGGGCCGCTGTTGTCAGCCACCCGCGAAACTCTCTTTTTAAACCGCAACCAGGCGCACACTGGCGCCTTCGCCAACGCCCAGCGCTTCGGCTGCCGCCAGGTCCAGGGTCACTGGTTTGCCGGGCGCGTAGTCCAGCTCCAGCATCACCGCACGGTAATCCTGCAACTGCGCGTTGCTCACCAGGTACTGGCGGCCAATCCCCTTGACCATCTCACCGATTTTCACTGGCACCACGCGGCTCTGGGCAATCGAGCGAATGCCCGACACCCGGGCGTGCAGCGTCGGGCCACCGTCGAAGATGTCGATGTAATGGTCAGTTTCGAAACCTTCACGCATGAGGATGTCGAAGGTGATTTGCGCACGCGGGTGCACCTGGCCCATGGCTTCTTGCGCTTCGTCCGGCAGCAGCGGCACGTAGATCGGATAGTGCGGCATCAGCTCGGCGAGGAAGGTACGGCTTTTCAGCCCGCACAGGCGCTCGGCGGCGGCGTAGTTGAGGTCGAAGAAATTGCGGCCAATGGCATCCCAGAACGGCGAGTCACCGTTCTCGTCGCTGTAGCCGACAATCTCGGTCACCACCGAGTCGGCAAAGCGCTCGGGATGGCTGGCGACAAACAGCAGTCGGCCACGGGAATTGAGTTCCGACCACGGCGAACCGACCAGCGCAGGCTTCACGTAGAAACTGGTGAGCAGGCTGTTGCCGGTAAGGTCGTGGCACTGGGAAAGCACGTGGATCTTGTTGTGGATCTTCAGCTCGCGGGAGGCGTGCACGAAGGTCTCGTTACGAAAGCTATAGAACGGCTCGGAGTAACCGGCCGAGGCCACGATGGCCGAGCAGCCGGCGAGCTTGCCGGTCTCGGTGTCTTCCAGCACGAAGAAATAGCTCTCTTCACCGTTGAAACTCACCTCGGCCGCAAAAGAAGCTTCGCTGGCCGCGATCTTGTCGCTCAGGCGTTCCACATCATCCGGCAAGGAGGTGACACCAATCGGGCTGTCCGCAGCCAGACGCTGTACCTCGCCCAGATCAGCCATTTGCGCGGGGCGCATCACCAGCATGGTGTCACTCCTTAACTCGAAAACTCACAGAGGAAAAAATGCCGGACACAGGCCCTGGATACACATCGGTCTCAATGTGTCAGCAGATCCATGTGGGAGCTGGCTTGCCGGCGATACAGGCAACTCGGTATATCAATGTCACCGAGGTGATGCTATCGCAGGCAAGCCAGCTCCCACATGTGTTCAGGTCCGGCCAATAAAATGTGTCGCTATCAGGCTTGCGTCAACGTCTTCACAGCACGCTCAAAACGATCCAGGCCTTCATTGATGTCCGCCTCTTCCACCACCAGGCTCGGCGCAAAACGCACCACGTCGGGGCCGGCTTGCAGGATCATCAGGTTTTCTTTCTCGGCCGCGTTGAACACGTCCTTGGCCTTGCCTTTGAAGGCATCGCTGAGTACGCAACCGATCAACAAGCCCATGCCACGCACTTGGGTGAAGATGCCGTACTGCTTGCCGATCTGCTCCAGGCGCGCCTTGAACAGGTCGTGCTTGGCATTCACACCCGCCAGCACTTCTGGGGTGTTGATCACGTCGATCACCGCTTCCGCTACCGCGCACGCCAGCGGGTTGCCGCCGTAGGTGGTGCCGTGGGTGCCGACTACCAGGTGCTTGGCCAGGTCTTCACGGGTCAGCATCGCCGCAATCGGGAAGCCGCCGCCCAGGCTCTTGGCGCTGGTGAGGATGTCCGGGGTCACGCCGTAATGCTGGTAGGCAAACAGGTGTCCGCTGCGGCCCATGCCGGTTTGCACTTCGTCGAACACCAGCAGCGCGTCGTTCGCGTCGCACAGTTCGCGGGCGCCTTGCAGGTAAGCCAGTTCGGCTGGCAGTACGCCGCCTTCACCTTGGATCGGCTCCAGCACCACGGCGCAGGTCTTGTCCGACACCGCGGCTTTCAATGCGGCCAGGTCGTTATAAGGAACGTGGGTGATGCCGGTGATTTTAGGCCCGAAACCATCGGAGTACTTCGACTGGCCACCGACGTTGACGGTGAACAGGGTACGGCCGTGGAAGCTGTTCAGCGCGGCGATGATCTCGTACTTCTCGCTGCCAAAACGGTCGAACGCCACGCGACGGGCCAGCTTGAAGGCGGCCTCGTTGGCTTCGGCGCCGGAGTTGCAGAAGAACACGCGCTCGGCAAAGGTGGCGTCGATCAGCTTGTGGGCCAGGCGCAGCGCCGGCTCATTGGTGAACACGTTGGAGACGTGCCAGAGTTTGTTGGCCTGTTCGGTCAAGGCACCGACCAGTGCCGGATGGGCGTGGCCTAGAACGTTAACCGCGATGCCGCCGGCAAAGTCGATCAGCTCTCGACCGGCCTGGTCCCACACGCGCGAACCTTGGCCACGCACAGGAATAAAGGCAGCAGGTGCGTAGTTGGGCACCATCACCTGGTCGAAATCGGCACGTTGCACCGGGGCTTGCTCAACGGACATCGGAGTCTCCTGAAGAGGAACGCCTGCCTGGAACTGGCGGGCGATGCAGGGATTGTAAGGACAGTTTTCAGTGGGGCCTTGTCGCCAAGCGACAACTTCTTATAGCGCCAACCCGTGTTTTTCGCGGGTTTACGCCAATGCGACAAATAGCGTCGCAATGGCGCAGTTTAAACGCTGCGGCAGGTTTACGTCAGGATCATGCAGCGAAAGGGTTGGCGCGCCCTGACGATCTAACCGCGCCTACCTGAGTTCCGGGCAGCACGGCCTGATAAGCAAGGGAGACAAGCGCAAGATCTGCAGATTTCGTTGCGGGCATCACTATATATGCTCCCGCCCTGCATCAAAGTTGGTGTGATGTCGCTGCCTCAACTCAATGAAGATCCAGCCCATGCCCACCCCAACTCAAACCTCGCTCTCCCAACACCTCGCACAAGTCGCAGCCGTAGTGCCCGCCGAGGTCAACCCCCGCCTACCGAAATGGCTAGGGAACGCCTCAAGTGCCCGGCGCCAGGCCCTGAAAAACAGCCCAATTGAATTCGCCGATTGGTATGGCGATGCCAACCGCACCCAGCAAGCTCCCGCCAAGAAGGCCCTGGAGAACAGTTGGAAGGCACAAAACCAAGTCGACAGCGCCCTATCCACGCTCCAATCCCCGCAGGCATTTGCCGCCCCCTTGCTGCAGCAGGCACTCAAGCAGCAGTACGACGCCGACTGCGACGTCAGCGCTATTTACCTGCGCTTGTATATCCCACAGACCACACCGCTGCTTCCCATAGAAACTGGCGCCAAAACCTGGACCGTTTCACTGGTGGAGGCGGCATTGCACAACTTTGATGCGGACGAAAGCAAGCCGACGGCATATGCCCCAGAGTCGACATTCATTACTCAGCCCTCCGCCACCGGGCAATTCAACACGCTGCCCCAATTACGCGAGAAAATCAGCATCGCGCAATTCATTGGGTTATGCCGCACGCTGGATGTCGGCAAGCAATACCAGCGCTACCTCAAGAACCTTTTGGGCTTCAATGACGCGGCGATCAAGGCTCAACTGCGCCAAAAGGTCATCAACAGCCTGAAAGCCGACGCCCAAGCCAGCTTGTATATGGCGCAGCTGAAAAAAGATGTATCGCCCCAAGCGTTCAATGCACTTCGCAGCTTTCTCAAAAACCTGATCGGCGACCTGAACGGCAGGCCGTTGCTGTGCCATGACCTTAGCCTGATGAACGCCCCCTTGACCGGCATCGTGCTGTTCGCCGCCGACCTGGAGTCCAATCGCAGCGCCGTCCCGATGGTGGCCTACATTCCGGGCGACCCGCAATCGCCGCTCAAGTATTACGCCAACGGTCAGGCTTTCATGCAGGACCTGGCGAACAAACTGCGCAGCGCCGACTATCAGGCGTTTTTCAGCCGTTTCGTCAGGCATGAACAGCGTGGCTACTTCTTTGCCGATCTCAACAGCCGCTTATCACAGGTCGTCTGGCACGAGCATGTTTCGGGCGACCCCCGCCCTGTCTGGCGTGACGAACCTGTGGCCAAAACCAACCTGCAATTCTATGCGACGAAAATCACCAACGACCTGTACGAGCACCTGTATGAGAACAAGCTTGATAAGTTGCTCAACGATGCTCGCGTAACGGCCATTCCCACCGCCGACGCTGACAGAAATGCTCGCTGGCGGCACTGGGAGGTTGTGCAGAAAATCGGTGAAGCCATTCTCGAAATCGCCGCCTTCATCGCAACACCCTTTGTTCCGCCGCTGGGCTTACTGATGCTCGGCTATACCGCCTATCAACTGCTCGACGATGTGTTCGAAGGCGTGCTCGACTGGGCCGAAGGGCTCAAGCGCCAGGCATTCGGGCACCTGATGTCAATCCTTGAGCAAATGGTCCAACTGGGGATGTTCGCGGTCGGCGCACCGATAGCCGAAAACCTGTTGCGACAGACGCTACCGAAGGCGCTATGGGACTTCTTTGACAGACTCACTCCGGTGACCACCGACCGTAAAACCCGTCTGTGGAACCCCGACCTGGCGCCCTACGCCCACGACATTCAATTGGTTCCAGGGTCGCGCCCCGGCCCGCAGGGATTACATGCCCATCAACAAAAGCAGATCCTGGCGCTGGACGGGCAATATTTCTCCATCAAACAACCCTCGGGCAACGCTAGCCTTGAACACCCTACGCGCCCCCACGCCTACCGCCCACGCCTACTGAGCAATGGCAAGGGCGCCTGGTTGACGCCCGTGGATCGCCCGTTGACCTGGAATCGCACCACCTTGCTACGCCGGCTCGGTCCATCTGCCGAAGGTATCAGCGAAGCCGGTCTTGAAAGAGCCAGTCGCATCAGCGAGACCAATGATGACGTCCTGCGCAAACTGTACATGGACCACCAACCGCCGCCGCCGCTGTTGGCCGACACACTCAAGCGCATCCGGATCGATGAGCAGTTGCAAACTTTCATCGACCAAATGAACAGCGATGACCCTGCGATGTATCAGAAGGCTGATACCCAAACGCAACTGTGGCTGCTGAGCCAGACGGGCCTATGGCCCGAATCCAAGACCCTGCGGTTTCTCAACGCCAAAGGTGAAACCGTCTGGGAGCACAAAGGCCATAAAAACGCCGCCGTGGCACAGATACACGAAGCCCAGATGAACAACGGCGATTTGCTGACGATCGTGCTGGAAACCTTGAATGAGTCGGAACGCAAAACCTTGCTTGAAGAGCCGTTCGGCCCCACGCCCACCCTGCCTGCACGCACCGCCAAACTGCGCAAACAACTGGCACGCGCAGCTCAGAAAAGCCGCGCCTCGCTGTTCGACTCGCGTTATCGCGGGCTGGAGATAACCGCTGACGCACGCCTGCAAACCATCATCGACGCCGCGCCCGGCCTGCCAACGAGCGCCGCCGAAGACGTATTACGCTGCTCCACCGGCCAGCAGTTGCTGGACATCGACCAAGGCAAGGTACCCGCGCCGGTACTTGAGCGAGCACGCTGGGCCGCTCATCACGTTCGAATCAGCCGGGCGCATGAAGGGTTGTACATGACCGCTCTGGAAAACAGCGACACCCACCGCCTCGCCCTGCACTCGCTGGAAAACCTGCCGGGCTGGTCGCCGTCTGTGCGCCTGGAAGTGCGCGATTTCAAGCAAACCGGCAAGCTGCACGATGCGATCGGCGCTCCTGAAGCACCGATCAAACGCACCCTGGTGCGTACCATCGACGGCGAGTACATCCCCGAAGACGAAAAAGGCATGGTGCTTGCCGAAACGGATTTTTACACTGCCGTCCTGCAGGCCCTGCCTGACACTCAGCGCGATGCGCTGGGCATTCATATCGGCCAGGGTCCGTTGTTGCGGCAAACCTTGAGCCAGCGCCCCCTGACACGTGAAGCGCTCGGCGCGTTGTTGGCCCAGGATCCAGTGCGCAAACCTGCCTACGACCCCAGGCTGATGCGCCTGCCCGGCGGCATGGAAGGCTACCCCGCCACACCGCCAGAGGCCGGCAACACCCCCGAATTGGCGTTGTTACACGAGCTGTACCCTGGCCTGAGCCCGCAAGAGCTGGCTCAGACACTGGACATTTTGAACAGCCATCCCAGCACTCCCTTACAGACGCTCCGCTACCTGAAAAACGAGCTTTTACGACTCAAAACCGATCTGATGGCCTGGCGCTCGACCCTCTTGCAGGCCTCTCTCAACACCGATGCCCCGCTGCCCCCTTCCACGGTCGCCGAAGCGGAACTGCACCGCTGGATATGGACACAAGAACTGCTCCGCGGCTGGCGTCATGAAACGCCGATCGATACTGACCACGCAATCGGACGCACACTGAACCTTGGCTACCCCATACACGGCGAACTGCCTGTACTCAATGCAAACTTCGATCACATTTCCAGTTTGACGCTAAAGGGTTACCCCACTACCCGGGGAGCGCCAGGTTTCCTCACCCACTTCCCCAACCTACGTACGTTGCATCTGAGCGACGTTGCCCTCAACACAATTCCTCCCGAGGTCATCGCACTTTCTCACCTTGACAGACTGACGCTGCGCAACTGCAACCTGACCCTGCAAAACCGCGCAGACCTTGATCCATTCACAGGACTCAAAAGTCTGGACCTGTCCAACAACAATCAGCTGTCACGGTCTCCCAACCTCGGGCACATGCCTGAACTACAGACGCTGAACCTGAGCGGAACCCATATCTCCCTGTTTCCCGAGAACTTGCTCAATCGCCCCCAACTAGTCAGCGCCGATCTGAGCAACAACTATTTGAGTCGGCTGCCTGATTTGATCTTCCAACTGCCAGGCAATGCCGCCAAAGCCTTTAACCTGTCAGGCAACGGGTTCTCACGCGCCACGCTGCAGAGGATCAAAGCCTATTGCCAGATAACCGGCGAACATTTTGGTGCTGATGCCAACCCCGCGCAGCGGCTTATGGTGCAAGCGCTTTACCCCAAGTACAGCGTCGACCAGGCGAATAACTTCATCTTCAGGCTGCCCGGCGGCCTGGACGACTCAATGGCACACTTGGTGCGCTTGAAAGCGGACTACGAGCGTCTTCAAGCCGATTTGCAGGAATGGATAGTGAGTGTGCCGGCACAGCATCCGCTTACGAGGGCACCCCTGGACGAGCAAGCGCAGGCTCAGCAGCAGTTGGTGCGAGACGAACTCAAAACAGTGCTGGAAGCAGCTTGGCGACGGGAAACCGCTCTGGACTCCGACCAAGAGCCGCCCGCCGCCTCCCATGAAATGGAAGTGACGCTGGCGCCGCTAGGCGATCTACCGTCATTGAATATCGATTTCGAGCACATTTCGAAGCTGGAATTGAGAGCAGAGGAAACTACGTCGATTCCCCAGGGATTTCTCGAGCACTTTCCCAACCTGGAAAGCCTGCTGATCTACCGCTATGCCTTGAACGACATTCCTGGCGCCGTGTTCAATCTACCCAAACTCAAGTCACTGAGCCTTGCAAACAGCCATATTCGCTTGACCACCACCAGCGCCGACGCCCTGAGCGACCTGCAAAACCTTGAGTACCTGGACCTGAGTCATAACCCGCTGGGCGTCGCGCCCGACATCAGCAAAATGTCGGGGCTGACAGGTTTGATGATCGAAGAAGCTGGCCTCACGCAAGTGCCGAACGGAATATTCAACCTGCCATCGCTTGATCAAGTGAGCTTGCGCAATAACCAGATTAGCGAGCTGCCCAGCGACCTCCTTGAAATGGATGCAGACAGAGCCCAGGGCTTCGACCTCAGCGGCAACCCGTTCTCGCCCGCGGCGATCGCCATGCTGCGCAGTTATTACAACCGCACGGCGGTAAGTTTCGATGTACCGGAAGCTTTACAACCCCCGCCGATCAATCCCAACCAGGACTCCGTCAGCGGTGGACCCGACACAGAGGGCGATGAATAGCCCGCCGCTCAACCGCGCTCGGAGGGCACCGACGACAACTCGAACGGGCTGCTGCTGCGCCGTTGGTTGCGGTCTTCACGGGGAGTAGCGCCGAAGAAGTTACGGTAGGCGCTGGAGAAATGCGGCCCCGAGGAGAAGCCGCACGACAGGCCGATCTGGATGATCGACTTGCTGGTTTGCATCAACATCTGGCGCGCCTTGTTCAGGCGCAGCTCCAGGTAATACTGGCTGGGAACGCGGTTAAGGTACTGCTTGAAGATGCGCTCCAGCTGTCGTCGTGACACGCACACGTGCTGGGCAATTTCATCGGTGGTCAGCGGCTCTTCAATATTGGCTTCCATCAGCAACACCGCCTGGGTCAGCTTCGGATGGCTGGAGCCCAGGCGGTTTTGCAACGGAATGCGCTGGCGCTCGCCGCCCTCACGGATGCGCTCCACCACCAATTCTTCAGACACGGCACCGGCCAACTCGGCGCCATGGTCACGGGCCAGTACCGCCAACAGCAGGTCAAGTACCGACATGCCGCCGCAAGCGGTCAGGCGATCACGGTCCCAGTCAAACAGGTGGCTGGTGGCGATGACCTTGGGGAAACGCTCGGCGAAATCGTCCTGCCAGCGCCAATGCACGGCAGCACGATAACCATCCAGCAAACCAAGCTGGGCCAATGGGTACACGCCTGCCGATAACCCGCCTATCACGCAACCAGCCCGAACCAGTTGCTTGAGCGCGGTGCTGAGCTGGGAGGCGATGGCGGCAGGCGGCTCATCCGCCAGCAGGAACAGTTTCTGAAAACCTTCCAGCTTGCCGGCCCACGGCTCGCCCGGCAGTTGCCAGGCCCCCTCGGTTTGCGGCTCGGCCTGCAGAAACGACAATTCGTAGACCACATCCGGATGTACCCGCTGAGCAACGCGCAAGGCCTCCTCAGCCAGCGCAAGCGTGAGTGCTTTTGTGCTGGGCCAAATCAGGAAACCAATTTTGTGGGCGGTCATGGAGTGCTATCCGGAGCGAAAACGGTGAAAGAAGCTGTGGGCCAATGCTAGCCCGTAATCAACTACAAATCCCAAAACAAACACAGATCAAAAGTGGGAGCTGGCTTGCCTGCGATGGCGGTGGGTCAGTTAACACATCATTGGCTGATGCATCGCTATCGCGGGCAAGCCAGCTCCCACAGGGAATCGGGGCTTACCTCAAGACTGCGGAGCATGCACTATCCCGGTGCACAAAAGCAGTCTTGATTATTTCAAACTGCCAGAGAGGAACTGCTGCAACCGTTCCGACTGCGGGTTCACCAGCACTTCCCTCGGATTGCCACGCTCTTCAACAATGCCTTTGTGCAAAAACACCAACTGGTTCGACACTTCCCGGGCAAAGCCCATTTCGTGGGTCACCACCACCATGGTGCGGCCTTCCTGGGCCAGGTCCTGCATGACCTTGAGCACTTCGCCCACCAACTCCGGATCCAGCGCCGAAGTAGGTTCGTCGAACAGCATCACCTCAGGTTCCATCGCCAGCGCGCGAGCAATCGCTACGCGCTGCTGCTCGCCACCGGACATGTGGCCCGGGAACGCATCCTTACGATGGCCCACGCCGACTTTGGCCAGGTAATGCTCGGCCTTTTCACGGGCCTCTTTCTTCGATATGCCCAACACGTGCACCGGGGCTTCCATCACGTTTTCAATCGCGGTCATGTGCGACCACAGGTTGAAATGCTGGAACACCATGGACAGGCGTGAACGCATACGTTGCAGTTGCTTGGGGTCGGCGGCCTTCATGGCGCCGTCCTTGCTGGCCACCAGTTTCAGCTCTTCGTTATTGAGCAGAATCTTGCCGGCGTGGGGCTGCTCCAGCAGGTTGATGCAGCGCAAAAAGGTACTTTTGCCCGAACCGCTGGAACCGATGATGCTGATCACATCACCGGCGGCGGCGGCCAGGGACACACCTTTGAGCACTTCATGACTGCCATAGCGTTTATGCAGGTCTTGGACTTCAAGCTTGTACATGCGGTCGGTTCTCACAAAAACAGGTGGTCAGTCGTTGAGCAAGCGCCCGTGACGCAGCGCTTCGCGCCCCGCCACCTTGGCCAGCCAGAAACCCGCTTGGGCATAACGTAGCCGTTCAACGGCAAACAACACCCCCGAGGTGCCCGCGCAAATAGTGCTTACGCGGTCAGTCAGGGGGTCAATCACTTCAAAAATCTCGTCGCCGGTTTCTACCCAGTCGCCCGCTTTACGCAGGTAACTGATCACCCCGGCATGGGGCGCGAACAGCAGCTCGGTGCCCTCAAAAGGCACACCTTCGCAAGGTTCGTGTTGCGGCGCAGGCCACTCGCCCTTGATCAAGCCTTGTTCGGCGAGGAACGCAAGGATGCCTTCGGCGTGGAAGATGGCTTCATCACGGCCGGTGTCGGCCTGGCCGCCCAACTCCAACGTCGTTGCCAGGCAGGCCAGCGGAATCTGCGCCTGCGGGAACATGCGCGACAAACGCAGCCACGGCAACGAGCACGCCTCGTCAAACGAACTGCCGCCGGAATCTTCCGCCAGCAGGCCGACCTTCACATTCAGATGTGCCGACAGCGACCGCCACTGCGGCCAGTGTTGGGGCAGCGCGTACATGTGCAGTGCGGCTTCGGCGTCGCAATGCAGGTCCAGCACCACATCGGCGGTGCAGGCATGGCTCAGCAGGATACGCTGCATGCCTTGCAACTGGCTGCTCGGCTCGGGCAAGGCGGCCAGCGTATCGCTCATGGCCTGGCGAATCATGCGCACATTGGCGTGCGGGTCATCACCCAGTTTGCCTTGCAACAATGCACCGACCGGCTCGCTCAACTCAACGAAGTCGCGATTGAAGTTCTTGCCGCTGCCCACTTCGAAACGCCCCTGGTGGCTGCCCTGCAACAGCTGGCCAAGGCCCATCGGGTTAGCCACCGGCACCAGCTCGATCACGCCGTTGAGGGCGCCCTGCTGCTCCAGCTTTGTGAGGCGTTTTTTCAGTTCCCACGCGGCACGCATACCCGGCAACTCATCGGCGTGCAGGCTGGCCTGGATATAGGCCTTGCGCTCGCCGCTGCCAAAGCGGAACACGCTCAGTTGGCGCTCGCAGCCCAAATGCCCCCAGGGCAGCAGATGATCGATACGTTCCATATCAGTGCTTCCGTGGAGCCAGGTAGCTCAGCCAGCGGCGCTCGGCCAACTTGAACAGGCGCACCAGGATGAAGGTCAGGCACAGGTAGAACACGCCAGCGGTGATATAGGCTTCGAACGGCAGGTAATACTGGGCATTGACCGTACGCGCGGCACCGGTGATGTCGATCAGGGTAACGATGGACGCCAGGCTGGTGGTCTGCAGCATCATGATCACTTCGTTGCTGTACTGCGGCAGCGCACGGCGCAGGGCCGACGGCAACAGGATGCGGCGGTACAGTTTGTAGCGCGACATGCCCATGGCCTTGGCCGCTTCGATCTCACCGTTAGGCGTGGCCTTGAGGCTACCGGCGATAATTTCGGCGGTGTAGGCGCTGGTATTGATCGCAAACGCCAGGCACGCACAGAACGTTGCGCTGGACAGCAGCGGCCACAGGAAGCTTTCGCGCACCACTTCGAACTGTGCCAGGCCGTAGTAGATCAAAAACAGCTGCACCAGCATCGGCGTGCCGCGGATCACGTAGGTGTAAAGCCAGGCCACGCCGTTGACGATCGGCTGCTTGGACACGCGCATCAAGCCCAGGGGCAAGGCCGCGAGCAGGCCGAAGAACAGCGAGATAGCGAGCAGTTTCAGGGTGGTCAGCAAGCCGCCAAGGTACAGCGGCATGGCCTCCCAGATGACGTTGTAGTCGAAGATCATAGATCAGCCGCCCTTACGCCTACCGAGTAGCGCTTCTCAAGGTAACGCAAGGCCAGCAACGACACGCTGGTGATCACCAGGTACATCGCCGCCACTGCGAGGAAGAAGGTAAAAGGCTCGCGGGTGGCGTCTGCCGCCTGCTTGGCCTTGAACATCATGTCTTGCAGACCTACCACCGAAATCAGCGCGGTGGCCTTGGTCAATACCAGCCAGTTGTTGGTAAACCCGGGGATCGCCAGCCGAATCATCTGCGGCACCATCACCCGGAAAAACACCTGGAAGCTGCTCATGCCATACGCCAGGCCGGCTTCGGCCTGGCCCTTGGGAATGGCCATGAAGGCGCCACGGAAGGTTTCCGAGAGGTAAGCGCCAAAGATGAAACCCAGGGTGCCGATACCGGCGGCCAGGGGGTTCAAGTCGATATAGTCGTCAAAGCCCAATAGCGGCGCGACGCGGTTAAGCAAGTCCTGACCGCCGTAGAAAATCAGCAGGATCAGCACCAGGTCGGGGATCCCGCGGATCACCGTGGAGTACAAGTCGCCCAGCCAAGCCAGCCAACGTACCGGCGACAGGCGTAGCGCGACCCCGATCAGACCCAGAACAATGGCCAAGGCCATGGACGACAAGGCGAGCTGAAGCGTCAACCAAGCGCCATCGAGGATAACGGCCCCGTAGCCTTTCAACATGATTCAGGTCCTCGAAAAGGGGGATGAAAAAATGGCGCAAACTTCAGGATGACTGTTGCTTGCGCCATTTCGGACAGACAGCTGCGATGAGTTACTTGGCGTCAGCGCCGTAAATATCGAAGTCGAAGTACTTGTCCTGGATTTTCTTGTATTCGCCGTTGGCACGGATTGCAGCGATGGCCGCATTGATGCGCTCAAGGTTTTCCTTGTCGCCTTTGCGCACTGCGATGCCGATACCGTCGCCGAAGTATTTGGCTTCGGTGAACGATGGGCCTACAAACGCGTAGCCTTTGCCGGCGTCGGTTTTCAGGAAACCATCTTGCAGCAGGGTGGCGTCAGCCACGGTACCGTCGAGACGACCGGCAGCCACGTCCAGGTAGATTTCGTTCTGGGTACTGTAACCCTTGATATCCGCACCTTTTGGCGCCAGGACTTCACGGGCGAAACGATCGTGGATCGAACCGCGCTGCACACCGATCTTCTTGCCTTTGAGTTCATCCAGGCTGTCGCTGACGGTGGTGCCTTCCTTCATCACCAGACGCGCTGGGGACAGGTAGTAGCGGGTGGTGAAGTCCACGGATTTCTTGCGGTCTTCAGTGATGGACATGGACGACAGGATCGCGTCGATCTTGCGCACTTTCAACGCCGGGATCAGGCCATCGAATTCCTGCTCGACCCAGGTGCACTTGACGTCCATCTGCTTGCACAGCGCATTGCCGATGTCGTAGTCAAAACCGACGATGCTGCCATCCGGTGCCTTGGAGGCAAACGGAGGGTAAGCCGCTTCGATACCAATTTTCAGCGGCTTGCCTTCGGCGAAAGCCTGCATGGACAGCACGGACAGCGCCAGGGCGCCCAACAGCACGAGTTTCTTCATCTTGGGACTCCATCGGTATAGGGCAAAAACAGCAGTATGAGCCATGGCCCACGATGCGGCGAAGGTGTAACCGAATAGCGGTGCTGCGTCCTGCGCGGGCGACACCTGCGACGACGAGCGAGTGATCGGCATTCTAACGACAGGCCGGAAGCCGATATTTCCTCAATGCGACAACAATTTACAGAAGCACTGAGAAAGCGGTTCCAACACATTGACAGCCTCTGAATTTTATGCAGAGACAAAAGATATTAAACCTGATGATGCTGCAAATTGCGGGCCTATTATTCGCAAACCCTTCTAGCACGGCAAGTCTGGCGTTTAATCTTATTTTTGGGGGTGTCTAGAACGCGGTTTTTCGGGGCGGGGGCGTGGTCCATTGCCCCAGCTTTGTGCGGGTGGTTACACATTTGAGCGGGCCGGTAACATTCAGAAACGTCCTACCGGGAAAACCGATATTTATTGGCTTGGTCGTGATGCGGCTCTGTCAGACCGCCACCCACACCCCTTTATGAAATGCGATCTGAACTGTGGGAGCTGGCTTGCCTGCGATAACGGTGTATCAGCCAAAGATGGGCTAACTGATAAATAGCTATCGCAGGCAAGCCAGCTCCCACACTGCATCTCGGTGTTACATGGCCCCCCCACAAAAAAGCCCCACCCGGCTTGCACCGAATGGGGCTCTGTCCCACCTACCCCGCTTACGCGACGTTCATGGTCTTGTGCGTTTCAATCAAATGCGCCACCACGCTTGGATCTGCCAAGGTAGAGATATCCCCCAACCCATCGTATTCAGCCGTGGCGATCTTGCGCAAAATGCGCCGCATGATTTTCCCCGACCGTGTCTTCGGCAGCCCCGGCGCCCACTGGATCACATCCGGCGAGGCAATCGGGCCAATTTCCTTGCGCACCCAGTTCTTCAGCTCCAGGCGCAGTGCTTCGTTGGGCTCTTCACCATTCTTCAACGTGACATACACATAAATGCCCTGCCCCTTGATGTCATGCGGCACGCCCACCACCGCCGCCTCGGCGACTTTGGGGTGCGCAACCATGGCGCTCTCGATCTCGGCAGTACCCATGCGGTGGCCGGACACGTTCAACACGTCATCCACACGGCCAGTGATCCACCAGTAACCATCCTCATCGCGACGTGCGCCGTCACCGGTGAAGTACATGCCGCGGAAGGTCTTGAAGTAGGTGTCGACAAAACGGTCATGGTCGCCGTACAGGGTGCGCGCCTGGCCTGGCCAGGAATCCAGAATCACCAGGTTGCCTTCGGCGGCGCCTTCGATGATGTTGCCCAGGTTGTCCACTAGCGCCGGCACCACACCGAAGAACGGCCGTGCCGCCGAACCCGGCTTCAACGCATGGGCGCCTGGCAGTGGGCTCATCAGCGTGGCACCGGTTTCGGTCTGCCACCAGGTATCGACGATCGGGCAACGGGATTGGCCGACGTTCTTGTAGTACCAGTCCCAGGCTTCCGGGTTGATCGGCTCACCCACCGAGCCCAACAGGCGCAGGCTGCTGCCGTCGGCGCCTTCGCAGGCTGCGGTGCCGGAAGCCATCATCGCGCGGATCGCGGTCGGTGCGGTGTAGAGGATATTGACCTTGTGCTTGTCGACGATCTTCGCCACGCGGGTGATGTCCGGGTAGTTCGGCACGCCTTCGAACAGCAGCGTGGTCGCGCCATTGGCCAGCGGGCCGTAGACGATGTAGGTGTGGCCAGTGACCCAGCCGACGTCGGCGGTGCACCAGTAGATTTCGCCTGGGCGATAGTCGAATACGCGCTCGTGGGTCAGGGCCGCATAGAGCAAGTAGCCACCGGTGGTGTGCTGCACACCCTTGGGCTTGCCGGTAGAGCCGGAGGTATAGAGGATGAACAACGCTTCTTCGGCGCCCATTTCTTTTGGCGCGCAGACGGTGCCCGCCACTTTCATCAGGTCTTCGTACCAGATGTCGCGATGCTGGTTCCACTTGATCGCGCCATTGGTGCGCTTGCACACGATCACCTTCTGGATGCTGCTGGTTTCCGGGTTGGTCAGTGCGTCGTCAACGTTAGCCTTAAGCGGAATTTTCTTACCGGCGCGAATGCCTTCGTCAGCGGTAATCACCACTTTCGACTTACAGTCGATGATGCGACCGGCCAGGGCTTCTGGGGAAAAACCGCCAAACACCACCGAATGGATCGCGCCGATGCGGGTACAGGCCAGCATGGCGACCACGGCTTCGGGAATCATCGGCATATAGATAGTCACCACATCGCCGCGGTGCACGTCCTGGCCGCGCAAGGCGTTGGCGAACTTGCAGACTTCTTCATGCAACTCGCGGTAGGTGATGTTGCGGCTCTCGGCAGGGTCGTCGCCCTCCCAGATGATTGCGATCTGGTCGCCACGCTCGGCGAGGTGACGGTCCAGGCAATTGTAGGAAACGTTCAGGGTGCCATCGGCGAACCATTTGATGTCGACATGGTGGTCGTCGAAAGAGGTCTGCTTCACCGCGGTGAAAGGCTTGACCCAGTCAAGGCGCTTGGCTTGCTCGCGCCAGAAGCCATCGGGGTTGACCACCGACTGCTGGTACATGGCCTTGTAGGTCGCCTCGTCGGTCAGCGTGTTGGCTGCTACTTCGGGGCGAACGGGGTACAGGGAAGCCGCACTCATCTTTCTTACCTCGGTGACATAGTTGTTGTTGTATGGCCCCTGTTGTAGCCGGGGTGGGCCTATAGAACCATTCGACGATGGTAGTAACAAGACCCTACAAATTGCCCTGCTATGCCTTTTCACCGCTCTGGCCCGCGTGCTGCGGCGGCTGGCAGGTTTCTGAAAAAATCTTGATTGAGGGATTGTTACAAAAACCGCCAAAAGTGTTTATCAAAACTACGGGTATATGAATATAACCGAGGCGCCTAAAATCAACTCCGCCAACAAGGCACTCTGATTAACAACGCAACAGCCCCCACGAAGGCAACGTTAATCCGAACTTCCCAACTTTTAAGTGACACACGCGGCCTCACAAGGGCCCCGTGCCCCCTTTCGCCCTGAAGAAGGTAATGAAGAAATGAAAGCGTTATTAGTGATCGCCCTGAGCAGCTTGTGCGCCACCGCCGCCCTGGCGGACGAAGCCCCGACTGAACTGGCCGGCCAGAACGCCCCGATTGTCGAGAACTACACCTATAGCACGCACTTGGATGTGGCCAAAGTCTTGTCCATGAGCAGCATTCCAGAAGTCTGCGAAGTTGTACCGGTGAAGATGGAATATGAAGATTCTCAAGGCCAGCGTCATATTCTCAACTATCAAGTAATGGGCAATGGTTGCTCTAACGGCTAACAGCCCTTGCTTCGCCCCATCAAAATCCATGTCTATAAAGTAATCATTGTTGCGACGAGGAGCATTATCTCGGGCGGCTACTCCAGCCCTCAGTGATGACCGAGCCACTGCTCCTTCCCGCATATGATTTTTTTACTGATAAATACCTCACATAATTCCAATTACTTCTTTAAACCTGTCAACTCTGACAGTTACCTCAGTTTTAAGTGCGTGTTTGAATGAGACTCCGAGTTTGTCATGCCTGTCGCATCAAGAAGGATGCGGCAAGACAAATATCATACGCAACGACTGAGGAGCAAAAACCATGACGATTTTAAAAAAAGACCCGCGTGATTTAGCTAAAGCGACAGGAAGCGGGAGTGCGGTCATCCATTTCAAAGAGATCCGTGGTGAAGTTGACCAGAGAGCAGCTTATTTGTATTTTTTACCAAAACTTTCAAGCTACGACAGTTACGTTCAAATCACCATCCTGCGTGAGGAGTTCAACCAAGGCGCAATCCCCTTACCCTCAGACAATGTACAAACCTATATAAAACTGGGCACTTCCGCGTGGAGCGCCAATGCGGGAAACGTTAAATGCGACTGGGATGAAAATTCAGGCCGTGCCACAGGTACCTTTGAATTAATTAACTCGCAAACCGAAGAAAAAATATCTTCCGGTAATTTTGATGTGACATTCCCGGTTAAAAAGTAACGCACCCTCGCGGGGGCAGTAAATGCTGTAGCCCCCCTCCTGCCTCCGTATCTGTGAGCCAGATCGAAGCGCATTGGCATCACAAGCGTCCAGAGATCGCGAAAGCATCTGCGCACCAATTAAAAATCGCTCAAGCAACAATCCCCCTGCAAACCCTTGCCGTGGCTGGAAAAATCTACATTCAGCTCCTCCACTGCGGTCATCCACCACAACACAAACCCAATTTTTTCCCTATAATGCGCGGGTAAATCGGGCCTGCAATATCCCTTTACACAGGGATGAAGAGCCAGACCTGAGGCATCCCGCGCGAGCTTGCACCTGCTGCTGCGCCCCTCAAGCCTCACGCAGAGCACCCGTAGCCCTATTCCGTTTAATGCGTGCGCTAGCTGCAACAAACGATTCCTTAAGATCCACCGCGGCCCTAGGGCCGTGTGAACACCCAACCATCCGGTTTCACACGGGCACCTTTGAGCCCTCACGCAGGAGACGACACGTCATGCTGAGCTGGGACGAATTCGACAAAGAAGAAGAAGGCGAAGTAGCCGCCAAAGGCGCCAACGCCGGCCACGCCACCGAAGCCAACATGGACCGCCTCGACGGT
>NZ_JALJRP010000047.1:0-33267 GCF_024519715.1 Pseudomonas sp. Pse35
CCTGGGCCGGCATCCCGGCTTTTGCAAAGTGAGCCGCCGTCAGGGCGGAACCCTAAGTGTAGCGGCTCGCGTTTGAAAACACGCGGGCTCGCATTCAGCGGCATTTCTGGCTCACATTAACTGCAACCAGCCAAAGGCTCCGGCTCACATTAATTGCAAATGGGCTTGCATTCGACGCCGTAGACTCGCGTTCCATTGTGACGGGCTCACATTATCTGCAAATGACCGGCAGTGGTTGCGGTCACAGAGGTGTGCTCCCCCCACCGTCAAGCTCAGAGCCGTATCGTAAGGAATAGTGACCACTACCGTTTGTCGGTCGCGATATGCATAAGTGCATTTTTTGTTTCCCCTTGATACTGGATACCCATACAGTATTAATGCGATATGGTGAAAAGTGGAGAAGACGGGGATTCTCGTTCGTTGAGCTTCTCAAAAACTGACAACCCAAGAGGCGAAGCCGTTCATCAGAGAGTAGTAAGGCAACGAGAGAACCATCCGTCCATCCTACTGAGATGTACAAAGCTCTTATGCTGTACCTAGCGAAAAGGAGAATTCACTATGGCTAATGGCGATACGATTCATCTGCCAGAAATTGAAATCAATGCTATTAATAAATATGAACCTCAGACATTCGGAGGGGGTGGTGGTGACAGTGATTTTTCACATAGTCACACCGGACAGCTCATTAACGTTGCAACGCGTACTTATGTGCTTAACACATACCCTCCCATCATTTCCCAGAATGTTAAGGACCAGGAGGCAAGCTTTGCAGCGAATCTTCAGTCGATGCCTGAATCTATTGCACAAAGCATTACTGCAATAGAACAAAATGAAGGCAGTCCCGCGAGCGAAGTCGAGAAAATCGAACAGCATATTCGTTCGGTAGATACGCTAATTGCTCAAAAAGCACAGGCTGCTGCTGCTCAAAAAGTGATTGCTGATAAGTACTACTATGGAGACTTCTTTTATTATCCGACGATGCAGTTTATTAAAGATGCAATCAGCGGAAGCAAGACAAATTACCCTCCGGATAAAAATTATAAAGAATGGTACGCCTCACTTGAGGCTTCGTATGCTGCAAAATATAGCAACCGCGAGATCGACTATTTGAATGCCCTGAAGCAGAACCTTCAGGCACAGGCTAATCAAGCACGTGCAGACGCCGAGGCTAAACGTATTGCCGATGAGGCGGCAGCTGCGGAAGCCGCAAGGGTTGCAGCTGAGGCTGAAGCCAAACGCGTGGCTGATGAGGCAGCCGCTGCTGAAGCGGCGCGAGTAGCGGCAGAGGCAGAAGCTAAGCGTATCGCTGATGAGGCCGCTGCAGCAGAAGCTGCCAGGTTAGCCGCCGAAGCTGAAGCCAAGCGCATTGCTGATGAAGCGGCCGCTGCAGAGGCAGCAAGAATTGCTGCTGAAGCTGCAGCACTTAAAGCCGCTAATACGTATAGGCTCCCCGCTGACGGTGCGAGTCAGTTAAGTACTGCGGCTGGCTCTATCGCCATTACTGCCGGTTCAGGTCTTACGCTGGATGCGGCTATTCAGGCTGCAAAGGTAGCCTTAGGCACTGTTGTAAGTGCTGCCACGGCAGTGGGCATTGGCGCGCTGGTCTATTCACCATCACTGGGTAATGGTGAGCTACCTTCGACCATGCTTAACACGCCGGCCAAGGATTTAGCGCCTAATCTTCCCGAAAATCTTGCCGAGATCGCCGCGGCGGGAGGAACTGTGGATGTGCCCTACCGAATTTATGGCGATCAGTCCAAATACTCGGTAGTGGCCACCCAGCCCACTGGAGGGTTAGCACCTACCGTCCCGGTAAGAGCGCTAGTGCTTGATCCTGTGGCCAATGCCTATACGTTCACTACAACTGACTCACCACCGATCACCCTGACGTTCCCAATCGGAGTACCAGGTAATAGCTCGACGGCGACGCCTGCGCAGCCTGTCGAAACCCCGGTGTATACCGGGATTACACTGACACCGATTGAGGTCAAAGCTGAGCCGTTTCCGGTAGTCGGCCAGTTGGATATTCGGGACGCTATTTACGTTTACCCCGCAGATTCGGGTTTACCGCCGATTTATGCGGTATTTAGTAGTCCGTACGAAGGGGCTACCACCAAAGGTGAGCACAGCGGTCGGATGTACAATCCTGATAAGGCGGGCGGCCCCATTCAGAGTCTAGACTGGACAACCGCAGCGGTGACTCAGGAAGGTATTGACCTCGTTAAGCTGCATACGAGCAGATTCGACCCATCGGACGCAAATGTTGTGATGATTGACCGTCTGGAAAAAATCCTAACTGGCGAATTGGCCATTACCGATGTCGATAAGCGATTTTACACCCATGAGATTCGTGAGCTAGAGCGGTATAGGGCTCTAGGTATAACGGATGGAGTGAAACCGAACGACGATGGCGCCACTTGGAATAATACTCATGCCGCGACTTTAGAGGATTTCAAGCTTAAAGATGCTGACGAATTACTCTATACGCCAGAAGCTATAGTCGCAGAAAACAAACAAATATACGGAGAATAACATGAGCAACATCAATGATATTGTAAACTCTGAATCCCCAAGAGATGTCGTTCTTTTTATAGTAAGAAATAAGTCAATTTCATATCCGATGCTGGATCGACTATATAACAGGAATGGCTGGGTAAATATTGGTAATAATCTTGAGCTATTAAAGCTTGTTCATAACATGAGACTGGAAGGGCTGATTGATAATTCTGATGGGGGAATTAAAAAAGGTCCTAATTGGAAAGAGCCAGCCTTTATGGCTGAGAATAAGTATACGCTTGAGTGATATGTAGGTCTGCAAAAGAAAGCCCAGCTCAAGCTGGGCTTTCTTTGTAAGCGTACGGGCAAACCGTCTTGCACGACTAAGCCGGACGCCACCTATGCGGCAGCAACTCTGCAATCTCACTTGCCCGCTGCGTAGGCAGGCGCGTCAGCACATCCTTCAGGTAGGCCTAGGGATCGTGCCCATTGTTCCGGGCCGACTGAATCAAACTCATGATCGCAGCGGCGCGTTTGCCGCTGCGTAGCGACCCAGCAAAGAGCCAGTTCTTGCGCCCCAGCGCCCAAGGCCGTATCTGGTTCTCACACCAGTTATTATCAATAGGCACGGCCCCGTCATCGAGGTAGCGCGACAGCGCCGTCCAGCGTTTCAAGCTGTAATCCAAGGCTTTGCCAATGGCCGAACCGTTATGCACGATGTCGCGCTGGGCAACCATCCAGGCATGCAACGCATCCATCACGGGTACCGCCTTTTCCTGCCGTATTCGGCGGCGTATGTCCGGTTCTAGATCCTCGATTTCCCCCTCGATCTCGTACAGCGCCTGCATGTAACGCAAGGCTTGCTCAGCCAGCGCGCTCTTGTGAGTCGCATGCAGTTCGAAGAACTTGCGCCGGGCATGAGCCATGCAGCCGATTTCAGTCACGCCGAGTTCGAAGCTGGCCTTGTAATCGCCGAAATAATCGCAGACCAGCTTGCCCTTCCAGTCTTGTAGGAAGTTACGCGCATGCTCGCCGGCCCGGCTGAGGCTGAAGTCGTAAACTACAGCCGAGGTTTCGCAAAACGGGCTGGTCCTTCGGCGGTTGCGTCAGGAAGGTGTGTTGGCCGGACGGATACGCTTCGCCGACGTGCCGCACTGGTGAAGATGCGTGTTGCTCTGAACCAGAGCTGGGCAGGTGAGCCTTTGCTCAAAGCCTCGTCCAAGAGCATTTCAGCTTGTCTTGATAGACATGAAGCGCTCATTGAAAAACGGATATTAGCTGCTGTCACTGAAGCGGGTGTCTTGCATCAAGTCAGGCGCTGCCAAGCCGTAGAAGGCATTGGTTTTCTTACGGCAGTTGCACTGACTATGGCCTTTCAACGAGGAGAGTTTGAAAGTGCTGACGCTTACATTGCTTTTCTGGGAATGGACTTGAGGGTGTCCGACTCAGGGCAAATGAACGGACGTCGTTCGTTAAGCAAGAAAGGAGACTCAGAGATCCGCAGGTTGCTGCATAACGCGGCGTCAGCCGGTATTAGGTCAGAAGCCTGGAAGCCTTTATACGAGGGCTATCTGGCCAGGGGCCTGAAAACAACTCTAGCCCTGGTCATCATCGCCCGCAAGTTAGCGCGTATCGCCTTTTCGCTCATGAAAAACCAGAGCGAGTACCAATCAAAAGCGGGTTTGGGGGCTTCCCTCCAACCATAGAATCTCCCACATTTGGATTGCGGCGCGCCAGGGAGATAAGTGCTGCTGTTTGCAGCTTACGGCTTAAGCGCTTTCTTGGGATAAATGTCGTAGCGGCTGGACTTGCCATCCAGCGCATGGCTTGGCTTCGGCCCCTCAATACAGGGTGCCTTGCGCGGCCGCTTGACCACCACCCGATGGCTGGCCAAAGCCAGAGCGGCCGCGAGCAACGCCGGTGCATCCGGATCATCACCCACCAACGGCCGAAACAGGCGCATTTCCTTCTTCACCAGCGCAGTTTTCTCACGGTGCGGAAACATCGGGTCCAGGTAGATCACCTGAGGCGGCTCGCCCTGCCAATTGAGCATCACGTCGATGGAATTGCCCTTGAGCAGCTTCATGCGCGCCACAATCGGCGCCACGTCAAAATCCTCTGCAGCGCGGGCCAGGCCATCTTCGAGCAAGGCGCCGATCAACGGCTGGCGCTCGATCAGGCTCATCTCACACCCGAGGCTGGCCAGCACGAACGCGTCCTTGCCCAAGCCAGCCGTGGCGTCCAGCACTCGCGGGCGCACGCCCTGGGCGATGCCCACCGCCTTGGCGATCATCTGCCCGCTGCCACCACCATACAATCGCCGATGCGCCGCGCCGCCTTCGACAAAGTCGACACGCACCGGCCCTGGCGCATCAGGCCCAAGCTGTTGCAACTGCAAACCGTGCTCCCCCACTTGCAGGGAAAAATCCGCATCGGCCACCTGCAGAGGCAACCCCAGCAGCGAAGCCCACTGTTCAGCGCGGGCCTGGAAGCTGTCAGCCAAGGCTTGGACCTGGATGCGGCTGGCCGCTGGTTGTTCGTTCATCAATCGCCACGCTCAAAAAAATTAAGGATCGGCAAACAACAGCCGATAAAAATTACAGTCAGGTATTTTGCCAGAGCTGAGCGTCGACCGAGAAAAATGTCAGACATTCTTCCCCTTTCCATCGGTGTACTGCCGACCCACAACCATTACGGCCTGCGCAATACCCAAGCGCTGGCCGGGGTGAGTCATGTGTGGCAGGACTTCTTTGCCCGCGCGTTGGCCGAGCAGCTCGGTGAAACGCCGGACGCGCTCGCCGCCAAGGCGCCCGCCCCGGCAGACCCGGCAGTTGAACCCCGCGAAGGCGCCGACCTGCTGGCGCAGATCCTCACCCAGCGTGAGTGCGATGTGAAAGACACCGAGATCACCCCGCCGGAGCCGCTCTTCCTGCCGATTGCCGAGTTCGAAACCGAGCTGCTGCCACCGGCCGCGACGCCGTTCCCGGAAGAAGAAGTCATCGCCCAGCAACGCCAACAAGCGTTTGAGAGCGAGTGGGTGCGCCCCATCGTGCTGAACGCCGGCCAACCGCTACCCGAGCCAGGCCCGGCGCCACAACCACGCCCCCTGCACCTGCCAATTGCCGAATTCGAGCTGGACCTGCTGCCACCGGCCGCCACGCCGTACCCCGAAGAAGAACTGCTGGCGCAGCAAAAGGCCCTGGATTTCGATTACTACTGGGCACGCCCGCTGGTGACCCACAACCTGCGCCTGGCCGCCTGAACCCTAGCGACACACCCACCAACGCCCCATGTCGAGATGGAAATGGTTGCGATGAGCCGCGTTGTAGTCCGGGCTCAACACCACGTTGAAATCATCACAGGCGCCATCGCGTACCAAACGCAGGAAACGCGCACTGTCGCTCTGCCCCGGCCAATCCTTGAGCACGCTGATGCTGCGTCCATCCGCCAGGCGAAACCCGGCGATATCCAGGGCATTGGCCGAGGCGTGCTGGCTGAGCCTTCCGTCGGCGCGATTGTAGATATTACGGCAGGCAAAACTGCCCAAATGCTCGACCCGACTCACCGCTTGACCAAACACGGCCTGGGCCGCCGGTTGCAGGCTGTGGCGCTCGAACAATGCGAACGCCACCGCGAGCGGGCAACTGGCGAGAAAGCTGCTGCTCAAGGCCACGTCAGCGCCCTGCACACGCAGAATATTACGCAAGGGGCATGCCGCATCCGCCGATGTATCGGCCTGGCGGCTCACGCGCAGACCAGAGGTGTTCAACACCTGGTCACACAGCGCTGGATCATCCTGCAAACGACTGAGCTTGTAGCGCGTCAACAGGTTGGGGCTCGCTCGCACATCCAAGGGCGCCCAGGGGTTCCATTCAGGCGGCACCCAACCCCGCCAGACAGCCAGCGCAAAGGCGCCCACCAGCACCAGCAACACACTCAATGTCTTGACCATACCCACGGCTCAACCCTCAAAGTAGTCCGAGCTGCTCCGCCACGGGTTCTCGATGCAAGGCAGGCAGCGGCGGTAGCCCTGGCAGGCGCACCATCAGCTTGGCGTGGAAGCGCAGCGCCAGTTGTGCCGCGAGACGATTGTCCGAGGTGTGCAGGAACATATAGGGCGTGCGGCCCTCTTCGATCCAACTGGCGATCTTTTCCACCCAGGGAATCAGGAACGGGTCATTGGCCTCAAGGTCCGGATGCCCGATAAAGCGCACCTGGGGAAACTGCGTCAGGGCCGCTGGGCGCGGTGGCACCCGGGGCTTTTTGGACTGGGCATGCAGCACCGCTTCGGAGGTAGAGGTACAACTGAACAGGGCACGTGGATCGAGGCAGATGCGCTCGACACCGCGATCGCGCAACAGGCGGTTGAGCATGCGCTCAGCATCACCCTTGGCGAAGAACTGTTCATGACGCACCTCCACGGCCAGCGGCCGATCAATGCCATCGAGAAATCCAGCCAGCTCCGCCAGGCGTGGCGGCGTAAAGCTCTTCGAGAGCTGCAGCCACAGCGGTGAAACGCGCTCACCCAAAGGGCTCATCAAGCCGACAAAACTTTCTGCCGCCGGCAACTGTTCACGCAAATCGCCAGCATGGCTGATATCGCCGGGAAATTTGGCGGTGAAGCGAAAATCATCAGGCATGATTTCGGCCCAGCGCTGCACAGTGGCGGCCGAGGGGCGAGCATAAAAAGTGGTATTGCCCTCAACGGCGTTGAAGACCTGGGAATAGAGCCCGAGGTAATCGCTGGAACGTGCCTCAACGGGATACAGGTACTCGCGCCAGGCGTTTTCACTCCAGGACGGGCAGCCGATGTAATAAGGCAAACGCATCAGATATGGATATCGAGACCCAGCACTTCCATATCCCATTCGACAAAGCCGGCGGTGGTCAGGTAGCTGGCCAAGGCGGTGGCAACGCTTTTGCTCATGGAACGGGGAAAGACCATGTCTTGCTGACGGGCAGGAACGCCGCTTATGCGTGCGCTCGAGGCGCCTTGAGCTTTGGAAGGCGTATCGGTGTGTACTTCGATGAAGTCCGGTGAATCCTCGACGGACTCGTCTACCGTCACGCTCGCCTTGCGCGGCTTACGCTTGAGGGGGTACGACTGTGAGGAAAAACCGTCTATACGCATACATGCAGACTCGGTATCAATGATGGCAATTTAGCGGCACTTTCCATGGCGCGCAAATGCTCTGGTGATAACTAGAACACATAATTTGTAAAAGGTTTAAAAACCCAGGCAAATTCTGACGATTGGCGAAATTTGCCGCGTAACACCCACATTTTTGGCGTCAAATAATCCCGCGTTCGGCCTTGGTCTGCGCGACTTTATCGCGCAGGTACACCGGTGCTGCCTGGTCCGCCGCAATCGCCTCGCCGCGCTCGAATGCGAAACGTGCCAACGCCAGCAGGTCTTCGGCGTGTGGCAACATCGCTGCGTCCTGCTCGGCACACGTCACCTTGATGCGTTCGCCATAACCCCAGCCCGTGCCGGCACCGAACCAATCACCGCTGGCGTCAGCGGGCAACTGCGCCGCTTCGGGGGCCAGCACCGCTTCCGCACCGACCAGGCGCATTTCGCCTGCGGTCTCACGGTAGCAACCCCAGTAAACCTCATCCATGCGCGCATCAATTGCCGCTGCCACCTGCGATGCCCCGTGCTCACGCAACGCACGCTGGGCCAGTACCGCCAGGTTGGACACCGGCAACACCGGGCGCTCCAGCGCAAAGGCCAGGCCCTGCACCACGCCGATGGCGATGCGCACGCCAGTGAATGCACCGGGGCCACGGCCGAACGCGATGGCATCCACCGCCGCTAGGGTGGTCCCGGCGTCTTCAAGCAATTGCTTGATCATCGGCAACAATTTCTGCGCGTGCAGGCGCGGGATCACCTCGTAGTGGCTCGTGACCTTGCCATCGTGCAGCAAGGCAACGGAGCAAGCTTCAGTCGCGGTGTCCAGGGCCAGCAGGGTACTCATCGGTGTGGGTGTCCAAGTCGGAAAAAAGTGCGCCAGTATAAACAACAACGACCCGCAAGCGGGCCGTTGTCTGTGCCGCTGATCAAGGGATCAGCTCAGTGCTTGCAGCACCTTGGCGGTGATGGCCTCTACCGAGCCCACACCAGGGATGTGGCTGTATTTCGGCTTGCCTTGGGCTGCGGACAGCTTCTGGTAGAAGTCCACCAGGGGCTTGGTCTGGGAATGGTAGACCGACAGGCGATGACGCACGGTTTCTTCGGTGTCGTCTTTACGCTGCACCAGGTCTTCGCCGGTGACATCGTCCTTGCCTTCCACTTTCGGCGGGTTGTAGTCGATGTGGTACACGCGGCCAGAGCCTTCGTGAACACGACGGCCAGCGATACGCTGGACGATCTCTTCGTCTTCAACCGCGATTTCGACCACGGCGTCCAACTCCACGCCCGCCTTCACCAAGGCTTCAGCCTGGGGAATGGTGCGTGGGAAGCCGTCGAACAGGAAACCGTTCTTGCAGTCTTCCTGGCTGATGCGTTCCTTGACCAGGTTGATGATCAGGTCATCGGAGACCAGGCCGCCGCTGTCCATCACGCTCTTGGCGATCAGGCCCAGTTCGGTGCCAGCCTTGACGGCCGCACGCAGCATGTCGCCGGTGGAGATTTGTGGAATGCCGAATTTTTCAGTGATGAACTTTGCCTGAGTACCTTTACCGGCCCCGGGAGCTCCCAGCAGAATGACGCGCATCGATGTGCTCCTCAATTTTTTATAGAGATGACGCTCGGATTCGCCGCGTGGGGCCAATCTCGTAAAAATGTGGTTCTAGGCCGATCAAACGGCCAAAGGCTGATCAAGATACACAGCGGGCCCTCACCATACAAGCCGCCAAAAGTCGGAGAAACCCGCGCCGCACATGCGTCAGCGCCAGGGTGTGCCTGAGCGCAACCCACCCTCTCAAACGACGACCGCCCGTTTCCGGGCGGTCGTCGCGGTTTATCCGCAAGCCATTGAGTACACGCAAAAAACCTCAGCCGGTGTTGCGCAAACCGGCCGCGATACCGGCCACGGACACCAGCAGCGCCTGTTCCAGAGGGCTGTCTTGGGCAGCCTCCTGCTGACGGGAACGTGCCAGCAACTCGGCCTGCAACAGGTGCAAGGGGTCGAGGTAGGTGTTGCGCAGGCGGATGAACTCCAGGGTGTCGGGGCTATGGGCCAGCAGCTGCGACTGGCCGGTCAGGCCAAGCACCACGTCACACGCCTGCGACAATAGGTCGCGTAAGTGCGCACCCAATGCCAGCAGGTCCGGCTGCACCAGGCGCTCATCATAAAGACGGGCGATATCGGCATCGGCCTTGGCCAGGACCATTTCCAGCATGTCGATGCGCGTGCGAAAGAACGGCCACTGCTCGCGCATCTGCCCCAGCAATTGACCTTCACCGCGCTCCAGCGCCTTGCTCAGTGCCGCTTCCCAGCCGAGCCAGGCGGGCAGCATCAGGCGCGTCTGGGTCCAGCCAAAGATCCATGGGATGGCGCGCAAGCTCTCAATCCCGCCCGCACGACGCTTGGCCGGGCGACTGCCCAAAGGCAAACGGCCCAACTCCTGCTCCGGCGTGGACTGGCGGAAGTACTCGACGAACTGCGGATTTTCCCGCACCACGGCACGGTATGCGCTGACACCGTCTGCCGCCAGTTCGTCCATCAGATGACGCCAGGCAGGCTCGGGAGGCGGCGGCGGTAACAGGGTCGCTTCCAGTACCGCGGCCAGGTAGAGATTGAGGTTCTGCTCAGCGATATCCGGCAGGCCGAATTTGAAGCGAATCATCTCTCCCTGCTCAGTGGTGCGGAACCGCCCCGCTACCGAGCCCGGTGGCTGCGACAGGATGGCAGCGTGCGCCGGGCCACCGCCACGGCCAACGGTGCCTCCGCGACCGTGGAACAACAACAGCTCCACCTGTTGCTCGCGGCAGATATCCACCAGGCGCTCCTGGGCGCGGTACTGTGCCCAGGCGGCGGCCGTGGTGCCGGCGTCCTTGGCCGAGTCCGAGTAGCCAATCATCACTTCCTGCGGGCCCTGCAAGCGCGCGCGGTAACCCGGCAGTTGCAACAGACGCTCCATCACCGGCCCGGCGTTGTCCAGGTCGGCCAGGGTCTCGAACAATGGCACTACGCGCATTGGCCGCTGTACGCCGGATTCCTTCAACAGCAGTTGCACCGCCAGCACATCCGACGCGGCGCCGGCCATGGAGATGACATACGAACCTAATGATGCGGCTGGTGCGGCGGCGATTTCCTTGCAGGTATTGAGCACCTCGGCAGTGTCCGCCGAGGGTTTGAAGTAACCCGGCAGCAATGGCCGCCGATTGGTCAGTTCCTGGGTGAGGAAGCTGATACGCGCATCCTCATCCCAGTCCTCATAACGCCCCAGGCCCAGGTAATCGGTGATTTCGGTCATGGCCGCCGAGTGACGGCTGGAGTCCTGGCGCACATCCAGGCGCACCAGGAACAGGCCGAACGTCACGGCACGGCGCAGGCAGTCGAGCAGCGGGCCATCGGCGATCACGCCCATGCCGCATTCGTGCAGGGACTGGTAGCACAGTTGTAGCGGGTCCAGCAGGTCGCGGTTGTTCTGCAACACCTCGGCCGGCGCCGGGGTGGTGCTGGTCAACGAGGTGTGGGCCCACTGGCGCGTGGCGCGCAGGCGTTCACGCAGTTGCTTGAGCAAGGCACGATAAGGTTCGACGCTGTCGCCGACTTTGGCTTGCAACGCCGGGCTGGCCTGTTGCATCGACAGCTCGGAGGCCAGTTGGTCAATGTCACGCAGATACAAATCCGCCGCCATCCAACGCGCCAGCAACAGCACTTCGCGGGTGACCGGCGCGGTGACGTTCGGGTTGCCGTCACGGTCGCCACCCATCCACGAAGCAAAGCGAATCGGTGCAGCCTCCAGGGGCAGGCGCAGGCCGGTGGCGGCGTGCAGGGCCTGGTCGGCCTTGCGCAGGTAATTCGGGATGGCGTGCCACAGCGAATGCTCGATCACCGCAAAGCCCCATTTGGCTTCGTCCACCGGGGTGGGCCGCACCCGACGGATTTCTTCGGTGTGCCAGGCTTCGGCAATCAAGCGTTGCAAGCGCTCGCGAATCTGCTCGCGCTCGGCGGTGGTGAGGTCGCGGTGATCCTGCAAGGCCAGTTGCGCAGCAATGGCATCGTATTTCTGGATCAGCGTGCGGCGGGCCACTTCGGTGGGGTGGGCGGTGAGCACCAGCTCGATGTCCAACCGCGCCAACTGCCGGGCCAGGGATTCATTGCTGTGCCCTTCGCTTTGCAGACGGGCCAGCAACTCCGGCAAGACCCTCGATTCGAACGGCGCGGGTTGCGATTCATCGCGCCGATGAATCAATTGATATTGTTCGGCAATGTTGGCCAGGTTGAGGAACTGGTTGAAGGCTCGGGCCACCGGCAGCAGCTCGTCCTCCTGCAACTGGTTGAGGCTGGCGCTCAACTCATCGCCAGCGGCTTTCTCTGAAACGGCTCCGCGACGGTCGGCCTTGGCGCCTTTGCGGATCTGCTCGATCTTCTCGAGGAAAGCCTCGCCGTACTGCTCTCGAATGGTGTTGCCCAACAGCTCACCCAGCAGGTGAACATCCTCACGCAAGCGTGCATCGATATCACTCATCAGCCAATCTCCAGCCAGAAATCCGGGACGCGCAGGTGCTTCAGAGTGCCGCCGACGTCGGTTTCTGACAAGGCCGAACGCAAACGACTTTAAACCTTGGCGCTTGCAGCTAGTCTCAACGGTGAGTCGCCGCGTCATCCGCGCAGGCGGCTGGTCGCTCATCACCGCCTGCCATCGCAGGCTTTATTGAGGTAGCCATGAAAATTCGAGAACTGGCCCAGCATTGGGAAGAAACCGCCAAGGGTCGTTTGACCAAGACTGAATACGCCATTCATCTGGATGTAGAAGCCGCTGCACGGCTGGCGGCCATTGCCGAGATGTACCCCAAGCGCCATGTCGAAGAACTGCTCGGCGAGTTGATCGGTGCCGCCCTTGAAGAGCTGGAAGCCAGCTTTCCCTACATCCAGGGCCAGCAGGTAATTGCCACCGACGAAGAGGGTGACCCGCTGTATGAAGACGTCGGCCCCACGCCACGCTTTCTTACTTTATCCCGTCGCCACTTACATGATTTGTCGGCCGGCGCTGACGAACAAAAACACTGATAAACATTTATTGACGTCAATTAAACCCACGTATTCCGGGCCTTTTACAGGCCCGGAGGTACCGCTGCGCACCGCGAAAGTTCCATTTTTCAAACACTGACCAATCAGTCAGATATTTTTTTAGGCAAATCGCCATATCCGCTGAACTTTTGAAAAAAGCCTCCGGTCACAGCCAGTAGCCATCACTTGTGGAACGGTCGTTTGAACGGACGCCATGTGCTTTACCGACGGGCCCGAAATCGATACGCCCCGATGGATTTTGATGTTTTTCAGGAGTTATCCAATGGAGTTGAAGACGATGAACACCAGCACTGCCAAATCCTCGTTTAACCACCTGCGCGGGCTCAAATTGGCCGCGCTGGCAATCGGCACCAGCTTCGTTCTGGCTGGCTGCGCCGGCAACCCTCCAACCGAGCAGTACGCCGTAACCCAATCGGCCGTCAACAGCGCAGTCAGCGCCGGCGGTACCGAGTATGCGGCGGTGGAAATGAAGTCGGCCCAGGACAAGCTCAAAGAAGCTGAGATTGCCATGCACGACAAGAACTACGACAAGGCTCGCCAATTGGCTGAACAAGCCGAGTGGGATGCCCGCGTCGCTGAGCGTAAGGCCCAGGCTGCCAAGGCTCAACAGGCTGTGAAGGATTCCCAGAAGGCTGTTGAAGAACTGCGTAAGGAAGGCATGCGCCCAGCTGCAATCATGCAGAAGTAAGCCGCAGCCCCTTGACTGCATCGCACCTGATATCGAATTGAAAGGACGACACGACTATGCGTAAACAATTGATGATCCCTGCCCTGCTGGCGATGAGCGTTGCCTTGGCGGCCTGCTCCACCCCGCCGAACGCGAACCTGGAAAATGCGCGGACCAATTTCTCGTCCCTGCAAACCAACCCGCAAGCCACCAAGCTGGCGGCGCTGGAAACCAAAGACGCCAGCGAATGGCTGGACAAGGCTGACAAGGCCTACCGCGACAAGGAAGACGAGAAGAAAGTCGACCAGTTGGCCTACCTGACCAACCAGCGCGTTGAAGTGGCCAAGGACACCATCGTCCTGCGCGAATCCGAGGCCAAGCTGAAAAACGCTGGTGACGAACGTGCCCGCGCCCTGCTGGACGCTCGTGACGCACAAATCAAGCAACTGCAAAACAGCTTGAACGCCAAACAAACCGATCGCGGCACCCTGGTGACTTTCGGTGACGTGCTGTTCGCCACCAACAAGTCTGATCTGAAATCCAGCGGCCTGGTGAACATCACCAAGCTGGCTCAGTTCCTGCGCGATAACCCAGACCGTAAAGTGATCGTCGAAGGCTATACCGACAGCACCGGTTCCGACTCGTACAACCAGAGCCTGTCTGAGCGTCGTGCCGCTTCTGTTCAGCGTGCACTGGCTCAACAAGGCGTGGATATCTCGCGTATCGTGACCCAGGGTTATGGGAAGGAATACCCGGTTGCCGATAACGGCAGCGTCTCCGGCCGCGCCATGAACCGTCGCGTGGAAGTGACCATTTCCAACGACAACCAGCCGGTCAAGCCACGGTCTTCCGTTGCTAACTGATTGATGCTGGATAAAAAACCCACCTTACGGTGGGTTTTTTTTGGGTTCGTCGAACCCGACTGGACGATGTGTATCTTCGAGCGGCATTTCTATCTTCGCGCTCGATAGCTTGTCCATCAGTTGGCTAAGCTCATGCGTCTGGGCAACTTTGCGTTCCAGTTCTTCATGCCCTCTCGCCATGTTCAACATATTGCGTATCGCAGCAATAGTAATCGCCACTGTCTCGGCCCCAATCTTTATGAGTCATGACGCTTTTGTGGCTTCTGACGCAAGACGGTTCCCGTTATTCATGTTACTGCTGGAAATCAATGGAAATCTTTGCGCTACCTTCGCCACCAGGCTTGCTGCCTTCGCCATCAGCGCCTTTACCCTCTTGGCCTTCCATAGCTTTAAGCTTTTCCTCGAGTTCTTTCAGTAGTTTTTTAAGGTCATCCACAGCGCCTCCCGAACCGCCGCCTCCCTCTGAACCACCGGCACCTTGAGATTGCATCTGACCTATTTGCTTCTTCAGATCCTCAATCTCTTTCTTGAGGCTGCCTACGTCACCGGATTGTTGACCTGCATCTTGAGCGCCAAAACCACCTTGGGAAGGACCAACTCCACTTATAGACATATGTGACTCCAAATCAAGTTAAAGAGTTAACCGAATCAGCGTTGCTGCTCGGTCCCAAATCAGTGGCAACTCACTCAAAATGGTTCCAGCTTTCCCCACACTGCCTGTCCTACTGCTCCAGTTTCGGCGTTTCTTGACCTATACAACGTACGGCCTGCTTCTTGTTGTTCACCAGCACGCCGCTCAAGCCTTTCTGCTCGGTATCAAACATCACCAATACGCCGTCAACACACTGCGCCACTTGCGCGGCCGGGGTCAGGGAGACTTTGTAATCTTCGCCCGGTATGGTCTTGAGCATGGTGAAATCGCTGAGCAGCAACGCATCTTCCGGCTTGGCGAAGTGCAGATAGCCGTAGTACCACAGGCAGCCAACGGTGCCGAGGATGGTACCGATGCCGGTGAGGATCAGCGGGATCATGTTGCGTTCTTCGCTCATTGCGGGCTCTCTGATGAGTCAACTTTAGGAATAGGGTAATTCGGAATTTCCCCCAGGCGACGCAAGCCGTTGAAGTGCTGAGGGTCGTCCAGATAACGCAGCATGACGGTCTGCCAGGTTTTGTCGGCAAAGGTCTGCACATGGCCGCCGCGGGTCAGTTGCAACACCCTGGGCGGTGGCGCCGCTTGATACAGGCGGATCCCATTGGCCACCGGCACGATCGGGTCATCCAGGCTGTGGAACAGCAGCTTGGGCACGCCGGTCAACCGGGGCATGGCATTGATCGCACTGTCGGCGTCGGGCACCAGCCACGACAGCGGCACCTGCAACGGCCAGGTTAACCAGGAAGTGCTCAGGGCGAATTGTCCTACGTCACGATAACTGGCAGGCACGCCATCCAATACCAAGGCTTTTAGTTGGGCTTGACGCTCCGGGTGGGCTGCCAGGTAATGCACCGCCAGTGCACCGCCCAGGCTTTGCCCGAGAATAATCAGCGGTTGACCCTGGGTTTCAGGCGCCTTGTCGATCCAGCCGAAGGCGGCGTCGATATCCTGGTAGATCGCCGGCAACGACGGCTTGCCTTCCGACAGCCCATAGCCGCGATAGTCCAGCAACAGCACTTGATAACCCTGCTCCGGCAACCACCAACTGCCCCCCAGATGCCAGGCGAGGTTGCCGCCGTTGCCGTGCAAATGCAGGACTGTGCCCTTGAGCGGGACACCGGGTTTGGCCGGCAGCCACCAGGCGTGCAGTTTCACGCCATCTGCGGTGGTGAGCGTGACGTCGCGGTATTGCAGGTGGGCTTTTTCCGGGGTGAAGGGTAGGCCGGGCTCGGGGTAGAACAGCAAGGAGCTGCAGCCGTTCAATGTGAGTAGCAGGCATAAAATGCCGAGGATTCTCATCCGTTGAAACCTCGCGAAAGTTCTGAAGACCAGTAAAGATCAAATGTGGGAGCTGGCTTGCCTGCGATAGCGGTCTATCAGTGACTGAGTGCTGGCTGACCCAGCGCTATCGCAGGCAAGCCAGCTCCCACATTTTTTGATTCGGTTTCGTCAGTTACAGGATATTGGAGTAATCCGCCTCGATCCGGTCCAGGCTCAAGTGGTTGAGGAAGTTGGAGAAGCACATCCAGGCCGCCAGCGCGTTCATGTCACGAAACTGCTCCGGCAGGTACTTGGGCGGCACCACCAGGCCTTCGTCGACCAACTGGCGCAGGGTACGCATGTCTTCAAGGGTGGTCTTGCCGCAGAACAGCAGCGGCACTTGCTCCAGCTTGCCTTTGCGCACGGCGAGCTGGATGTAGTTGTAGACCATGATAAAGCCCTTGAGGTAGGACAAATCCTTGGTAAATGGCAGGCCGGTGGGCACCGAACCACGAAATACCCGGCTGGCATTCCCATAGCTTTCGGCCATTTCAAAGCCTTGCTCGCGGAAGAACTCGAATACCTGCAGGAAGTCGGCGCCCTCCTCCACCATATGGATGGCGCGGGTCCGGTTGGTGAGTTTGCGCAGGCGGCTGGGGTAGGAGGCAAACGTGATGATTTCCATCAGGATCGCCAGGCCTTCCTGGGTGACGGTGGACGACGGCGGGCCCTTGGACAGAAACGTGCAGATCGGCTGGTTCTGGCCGTTAAGGGTGGTGCCCACATGCACCAACCCTTCATGCACTTCGAGGGCGCGCACGTCGCGGTCATTGAACATCGCATCGGCGCGGATCTTGATGTAGTCGGCGCCCGCTGCCGCATCGGCGACGATGCCGTCGGACTCGAACACGCGGATGGTCTCTTCGGCTTCACCAAACACCTTGTTCAGGCGCGTTTGCAGCAGGCTGACCGCGTCCTTGGCGGTGAGGGTCTTGGCTTCGTCCTTGAGATCGCCCCGGCCATCGATGTTGTTCAGGTAGTCGGAGAGCATCAGGCCAAGGTCGGCCAGGGTCGGGTCGCCGGCGTGGAACGCATCGGAGGCGGCGCCGTAAAGCTCTTGGGAAATCAGACCGAAGTCCTCGGTGCCGCGCGCTTCAAGCATGCGCACCACCATGCGGTACTCACGGCACATGCGCCGCATGATCTGCCCAACCGGACTGAATTGCCCAAGGCGACGGGTGATGTCGCGCTCGATGTTCTGAAACTCCAGCTTGACCGCACTGGAATCGAACGACAGCGGCCGGTTCAGGTAGTAATCACGGTCTACGGCAGGCATCGCCTTGCCCTTGGCCTTGAGAAATCCCTGACGAATGTTCTCGTCCCATTTCACCGCATCAAGGACGCGGATCGGTGTTTGCGCCAGCACAATGCGATCGGACAAGGTGCGTATCGTCTGCTGGTAATCGTCCACCCGGTGCTTCCTCTTTAAACGTTATTGGCCCACGCGCAGTTAGCGCACGGCTTCACATCTGAGCAGCAGGCCCATCAGAGGTAGGAGCTGGCTTGCCTGCCCCCACCCAAAGCAGATTGCGCACAGGGCTAGGCCGAGGCCAATACCAGGTGCATGTGACGCTTGAGGATTTCAAGCATCTCGTCACCCGTCAAAGGCTCTGCGCCGCCCAACAGGCCCTGATATTCCATCCGACTGATGATAGCCGTCAACACCTTGGCATCCTGCTGTGGCTCACGGGAACCCAATACCTGGAAAAACTGCCCGGTGCCCTGCAACAGGATCTGTTGGTGGGAGCGTACCAGTTCGGCCAGGCGCGGGTTGAGCAGGGCCTCCTGGCGAAAAGCCTGCTCGGCCATCAGGTATTCGCGGCGGTTGGTCAATTGACGCAGCACATAGTCGGCGGTCAGGCGCGCGATATCATCGGCCAGTTGCGAGCGCGACTCCGGGCTGCCATCGCCATAGGCGACCATCTCGCGCAACAGGCCTTCGTTGCGCACCCACAGCTTGCCCATGAAAGCGGCGCTGCGCTCCACGTATTGGGCGAAGGTGTCGGTGAGCAGGTCGTCGATGTCTTTGAAGTAATAGGTGGTGGCCGACAGCGGCACCCCCGCCTCTGCCGCCACTGCCCGATGACGTACGGCCCGCACGCCATCGCGCACGACGATACGCATGGCCGCATCGAGAATGTCTTGCCGGCGCTGCTCGCTGCCCCGCCGACTGGCCTTGCGGCCCTGGTACTGAACACTTTCAGCCACGGCAGCAGCAATGCCGGCGGCACCTTCTTGAGCCATTATGCGGTTCACCACACTTCTTCCTTTAGAGGTGACGCGGAGCGTCACAGAGTGCACTCCCACGCGGAGCGTGGGAACGATCAATGACGAGCACCACTTGAACAGGCCACATAAAAAAGCCGCCTTATAAAAGGCGGCTTCGGATTTCGCTACGGTTACGCTTGTGGCCGCATGTGCGGGAACAGGATCACGTCGCGGATCGACGGCGAGTTGGTCAACAACATCACCAGACGGTCAATGCCGATACCTTCACCGGCAGTCGGCGGCATGCCGTACTCCAGGGCCCGAACGAAGTCGGCATCGTAGTGCATGGCTTCGTCGTCACCGGCGTCCTTGTCGGCCACCTGGGCCATGAAGCGCTCGGCCTGGTCTTCCGCATCGTTAAGCTCGGAATAGGCGTTGGCGATTTCGCGGCCACCGATGAACAGCTCGAAACGGTCGGTGACGTTCGGGTTGTCGTCGTTGCGACGGGCCAGCGGCGACACTTCGAACGGGTATTGGGTAATGAAGTGCGGCTGTTCCAGCTTGTGCTCCACCAATTCTTCGAAAATCATCACCTGCAGCTTGCCCAGGCCTTCGAAGCCCAGCACCTTGGCGCCGGCTTTCTTGGCAATGGCACGGGCCTTGTCGATGTCGTTGAGGTCGTCAGCGGTCAGCTCGGGGTTGTACTTGAGGATCGAGTCGAACACCGACAGGCGCACGAATGGCTCGCCGAAGTGGAACACCTTGTCGCCGTACGGCACGTCAGTGCTGCCCAGCACCAGCTGTGCCAGCTCGCGGAACAGCTCTTCGGTCAGGTCCATGTTGTCTTCGTAGTCGGCGTAGGCCTGGTAGAACTCCAACATGGTGAATTCAGGGTTGTGACGGGTCGAGACGCCTTCGTTACGGAAGTTGCGGTTGATCTCGAACACCTTTTCAAAGCCGCCAACAACAAGCCGCTTGAGGTACAGCTCAGGCGCAATGCGCAGGAACATTTCCATGTCCAGCGCGTTGTGGTGGGTCTCGAACGGCTTGGCTGCGGCACCACCCGGGATGGTCTGCAGCATCGGGGTTTCCACTTCCAGGAAGTCACGCTGCATCAGGAAGCTGCGGATGTGAGCAATGACTTGCGAGCGTACGCGGAAGGTCTGGCGCACGTCTTCGTTGACGATCAGGTCAACGTAGCGCTGGCGATAGCGCTGTTCGGTGTCGGTCAGGCCGTGGTGCTTGTCTGGCAGCGGGCGCAGGGACTTGGTCAGCAGGCGTACATTGGTCATCTCGACGTACAGGTCGCCCTTGCCGGAACGGGCCAGGGTGCCTTCGGCGGCGATGATGTCGCCCATGTCCCAGGTTTTCACCGAGGCCAGGGTTTCTTCGGACAGGGTCTTGCGGTTGACGTAGACCTGGATGCGACCGGTCATGTCCTGGATCACCATGAACGAGCCACGGTTGAGCATGATGCGACCTGCCACCTTGACCGGGATCGCAGCCTCAGCCAGTTCTTCCTTGGTCTTGTCCGCGTATTGCTTCTGCAAGGCATCGCAGTAGTTGTCGCGACGGAAGTCGTTGGGGAAGGCGTTACCCTTGGCGCGCTCGGCAGCAAGCTTTTCCTTCCGCAGGGCGATCAGGGAGTTTTCTTCCTGTTGCAGTGCTTGCGGGTCGAGTTGTTGGTCGCTCATGTCTTTAAATATTCCATCAGGTTCGTTGCCCCCAGCCTTCGGCGGGGGATCGCGGGCAAGCCCGCTCCCACAGAGGGTATTAGAGGCCGGATTTCAGGCTGGCTTCCAGGTATTCGTCGATATCGCCGTCGAGTACCTTGTCGCAGTCGCTGCGTTCGATGTTAGTGCGCAGATCCTTGATCCGCGAGGCATCGAGCACGTACGAACGGATCTGGTGACCCCAGCCGATATCCGACTTGGTGTCTTCCAGCGCCTGGGAAGCGGCGTTGCGCTTCTGCATTTCCTGCTCGTACAACTTGGCCCGCAGCATTTTCATGGCGGTGTCCTTGTTGGCGTGCTGGGAACGTTCGTTCTGGCAACTGACCACGGTGTTGGTCGGTACGTGGGTGATACGTACGGCCGAGTCAGTGGTGTTTACGTGCTGACCACCGGCGCCGGAGGAACGGTAGGTGTCGATCCGCAGGTCGGCCGGGTTGATCTCGATTTCCACTTTGTCGTCGATCTCTGGCGAGACGAACACCGCAGAGAATGAGGTGTGGCGACGGTTGCCGGAGTCGAACGGGCTCTTGCGCACCAGGCGGTGCACGCCGATCTCGGTGCGCAGCCAGCCAAAGGCGTATTCGCCCTTGATGTGTACTGTCGCACCCTTGATACCGGCCACTTCACCGGCGGACAGTTCCATGATGGTCGCGTCGAAACCGCGCTTGTCGGCCCAGCGCAGGTACATGCGCAGCAGGATGTTGGCCCAGTCCTGGGCTTCGGTGCCACCGGAACCGGCCTGGATATCCAGGTAGGCGTTGTTCGGGTCCATTTCGTGGCTGAACATGCGGCGGAATTCAAGCTTGGCGAGGTTTTCCTCGAGACGGGCCAGCTCGGCGACAACATCGCCCACTGCGCCTTCGTCGTTTTCTTCGACGGCCATGTCCAGCAGGTCGCGGCAATCACCCAGGCCGGTGTTCAGTTCGTCGAGGGTATCGACAATCTGTGCCAGCGCAGCGCGCTCGCGCCCCAGTTCCTGGGCGTATTCAGGTTTGTTCCAGACACTCGGATCTTCAAGCTCGCGATTGACCTCGGTCAGACGCTCATGCTTTTGATCGTAGTCAAAGATACCCCCGAATAGTTTCGGAGCGCTCGGACAGGTCCTTGATGGTGTTAAGGATCGGGTTGATTTCCATGGCGGGCAGCACTCGTTGGCGAACTTTTGAAAGCCGGCGAGTATAACGGCAAACGGCTGGAAACGGCAGCCCGCTTGGTCGATTCTGCCAAGACAGCGCTTGCCTCTCGTCACGCTTGCTTCGGTGACGGATACGCGACCATCAGAGCATTTCCTATAGATTGACGATGCCGCGCGTTAGAAAACCCGACCTACTACTCGCTAAAACCAGACCGTTCATCTGTTTATACAAATAATTTGAAAATCCAAATCAGAGCCTGCCTAAAAGACCACAAACCAACCCACTCCAATAAAAACAAACAATTAGGTTTCTAGCCAAATCATCCCAAGACTCAAGTGATAAACATACAAGAATATAAATACATCAGTTTCAGAACCGTCTTACAAAGCCTCCTACACACATAAAATCAAATCAAAACGCCATCAGTTTTTTCTTTCTTCCCTCTCAAATAAGTTCGATCAAAGCGCCTGAGTTTTTTTCTTCAGGACGCACAAACTCTAACGATCACTCTCATAAAAATGGAGAGGCCCTATGGCACAACAAGGGTGGCAGCCAGGACAACCTTTAGAACTCAAGCCGACGATAATTACCGCAGGGAGACGAAACACTTATTGGGGTGGTGAAGGCGGAGGCTACGTAGGAAGTGGAGATGGCTGGGGCCTTCAAGAAGGGCCACGTCGAGGTGAAGGAGACCGTAGCCGCTTCAAGCAGTTTGACTTCCCTAGCACCACCGCCGATTTCATTGGAGAGCAAAAGTACAATCAATCCTTGATTGACGCGGAGTACAGCGCACGGTTCGCAACGCTCACTACTGAAACTGAACGCGAACTCGCAGAGAAACAGCAAGCCGCGAAAGCTTCACAGCCGCTTACAGAAACAGCCTCAGCCGTTCTCGATCAAAAAATCACACTTGAAATCATCGGCGCGAAAAAAACCAAATACGCCAGTACTGCGCCACTCATCTATGGGCTCTATGATCAAAGCCCTTTTTACCTGATGGAAAACTTAACTTATACAAAGCTACGTGAAACGCTTGCCTCTTCTGACCCGATAAAAAATCTGGGCGATGCCTACACACTTTACGACAACGTCTGGAGGGCCGCACAAGAACTCAAGGCTCTCTCGCTCTCCATAGACATTCTGACTAAAAAACTTTCAGGGTTGGCAAAGGCCCGGCAAACGCTGGAGGCCAATTTAGCCGAACATGATCCTGGCTGGGCAAATTTACACAATGAGTATCTGAAGGTCATTGCAGATGAGTTGGAAATTCAAGTGCAGTTGCTGCCGGAATATTTGCAGGTGGAACTCGCCTCTCTTGCCGGTTCGGTCGTTGGATTGACACCCGGCCAGACCCTCATGCTTTACAAAAACACGCTGGACAAAATGATCGAAGAAACGATGGCAGCGATCAAACCTATTGACCCACCGTTAGCCATAAACCGGAACGGGTTGATGATTTACTATCCCGCAGCCAACCCACGGGTTACACCGCCACTGAGCAAACCCGAGCTTGAGGGACTCAAACAGCTTATTTATCTACAGCAGAATACCGCTCTTGGGGTGAGATGGCTCAGCCATCATGACTTTGTGCTGAAGTCAGAGTCCGCGCGGTTTCTTGCCAACGCCTCCAATGCAATCAGCGACCTCGCAGAACGTGCGCAGCAGGTAGCAACGGCCCAAGCGCGTATTGAAGCGGTAAGAGTAGCCAATACCTATCGACTGTCGGGCACTGCTGCTGCGACTCAAGCGATAGTCATGACCTCAGTCGGAACTATCGCTACAGCAGAGGGGGTTACCGTCACGCTGCGAGCCGCTATTGGGGCAGCAGTGGCCGCATTGACGGAATTGGCCGCCAGTACCGCGAGTGGCTTGATGGTCGGTGTTTCAGCGCTGATCTATTCTCCCAAACTCGCGAACGGAGAACTTCCAGAGCGTTATGCGCTTGGCACACCGATCTCAACCTTGGTACCAGGCCTCGACGAGTCGACGATAAGTTCGGCAGTCAACGGCACAATCGACCTGCCGGTTCGAATGAGTTCGAGGACGGCCGCAGATGGGCGGTCAGAAGTTTTTGTGGTCAACACCGATGGTGCAAGCGTGCCTTCCAGGGTCAAAGTGGTTACTGCGACCTATGATCCTGGGCAGAAGGTATACACCGTCACGACAAGTGACATTCCACCAAGAACGTTGATTTGGACACCTATTTCCGCTCCTGGAGATAGCTCAACAACGCTGCCACCGGCCCCGCCTGAAACGCCCGTCTATGCAGGCGCCGACACAATTCCAGTCGAGGGTAGGGTTGACAGTTTTCCAGCCGTTGTTGAAGCTGGATTTGACGACTTCATCATCGTTTTCCCGGTCGATTCTGGCCTGCCTCCAATCTATGTCATGTTCAGGGATCGGCGTGAAGATCCCGGAATCGTGACAGGCAATGGGCAATCTATAACCGGCTCTTGGCTGGGAGCGGCCTCCCAGGGTGAAGGAGTCCCTATACCATCGCAAATTGCCGCAAAACTGAGAGGTCAAGAATTTAAAAACTTCAAGGCATTTCGTGAAGCCTTCTGGAAAACGGTTGCTAGCGACTCGGAACTGGCTAGTCAGTTAAACCGTCAAAACCTAAGAAGAATACTAAACGGCAAGGCGCCCTATACTAGCGAACTAGAACATGCTGGAAAATCTAGTAAATTCGAACTTCACCATAAAATATTCATTTCCCAAGGCGGAGAAATTTTCGACATCGACAATATCCACATAGTCACTCCAAAACTTCATAAGCGTATTCACGGCAAAGGTAATTAAGATGAAAACCTCAATTTCCGAGTACACAGAAAGCGAATTTTTAAAATTTGTAATTTCTCTTTGTGATGCGAGTGCTCGCTCTGAGGAAGAAGATGACGAAATGCTATTAGAATTCAAGCGACTTACGGAGCATCCTGATGGGTCAGACCTCGTCTATTATCCAAGAAAGGGTAGAGAAGACAGTCCAGAAGGCATTGTAAAAGAGGTCAAAGAGTGGCGCGCGAATAATGGCAAGCCTGGATTCAGAATAGAATAACGCCGTCCTGCCCCCTGCCATCGGCTCTACAACGATGGCAGATTTCTTAGCTCAAAAACTTTCATATGTAATCAATTCGGATGAGTACGAAACTCAGGAGTGCAAGGGGGAAGTCCCCCTCGCACATTGAAGTTGGCCTCTAATTACTCGATACCAACCTGATTACGCCCATTGTTCTTGGCCGTGTACAACCCCTTGTCCGCCGCCATGATCAACTGCCGACAGTCCGTACCCTGAGCCGGCGTCAACGTCGACAGCCCGATACTGATGGTCAGGCTGGCACCTTCAGCCGGGGCGATGTGCGGGATTTTCAACGCCGCCACCGCCATGCGCAGTTTTTCCGCGACCAGGCGTGCGCCGCCCGGCGAGGTGTTGGGCAGGACCAGTGCGAACTCTTCGCCACCGTAGCGCGCCGGCAAGTCCGAAGGGCGGCTGCTGGCATCGCGAATGGTGGCTGCGACTTTGCGCAAGGCTTCGTCGCCCTCGACGTGGCCGAAGCTGTCGTTGTAGGTCTTGAAGAAGTCCACATCGATCATCAGCAACGAGAGTTGGGTCTGGTCGCGCATGGCGCGGCGCCATTCCAGCTCCAGGTATTCGTCGAAGTGACGGCGGTTGGACAGCCCGGTCAGGCCATCGGAGTTCATCAGGCGCTGCAGCACCAGGTTGGTGTCCAGCAACTGTTGCTGGCTGACCCGCAACGCGCGGTAGGCCGCGTCGCGCTGCAACAGGGTCATGTAGGAGCGCGAGTGATAGCGGATGCGCGCTACCAGTTCGATGTTGTCCGGCAGCTTGACCAGATAATCGTTGGCCCCGGCCGCAAAGGCCGCGCTTTTGATCAGCGGGTCCTCTTTGGTGGACAGCACGATAATCGGGATATTCGCGGTGGCCGGGTGATTGCGGTACTCACGCACCAGGGTCAGGCCGTCCAGGCCCGGCATCACCAGGTCTTGCAGGATCACCGTGGGCTTGATGCGGATCGCCTGGGCAATCGCCTGGTGCGGGTCGGCGCAAAAGTGGAAGTCGATGTTCTCTTCATGGGCCAGGCCACGCCGCACGGCTTCACCGATCATGGCCTGGTCGTCGACCAGCAGCACCATGGCGGCGTTTTCGTCGGTCTTGAAGTCGTCGAGCTGTAAATCATTCATGTGCAATCACCTGAATTACTACCTGCAAGCCAGCACGGCGGGAGATTTTTGTTCATTTTGCAAAGACCTCCAGCAATCGGGGCGCAATTCTATCCAGTGGGCGAATTTCAACAGCAGCATCAATCGCCGCCGCCGCTTTGGGCATGCCATACACCGCCGAGCTCTGTTGGTCCTGGGCGATGGTCAAATATCCTTGCTCACGCATCAGCTTGAGGCCCTGGGCGCCGTCGCGCCCCATGCCGGTGAGCAAGACGCCAACGGCGTCACCGTTCCAGTAGCTGGCGACGCTTTCGAAAAACACGTCGATGGAGGGCCGGTAAATCTCGTTCACCGGCTCTGCGGTATAGGCTAGCGTGCCATTTTTCAACAAGCGAATATGGTGGTTGGTTCCGGCCAGCAATACCACGCCGGGTTGAGGCGGCTCGCCCTCACAGGCCAGGCGCACCGGCAGGCCGGAAGCGCTGCTCAGCCACTCGGCCATGCCGGCGGCGAAGACCTGGTCCACATGCTGTACCAGCACGATGGCGGCGGGAAAATCCCGGGGCAAACCCTTGAGCAGAACTTCCAGTGCCGCCGGCCCACCAGCCGAAGAACCAATGGCCACCAGCCGTTGACGCTTGCCGGTGACCCGCTGCGGCGGGGTTTCGGCACGCACCCGCGTGCCGCGCTGGCCGATCAGCCAACCAATATTGAGGATCTTGCGCAGCAGGGGCGCGGCCGCATCCTTAGGGTTGCCAACGCCCAGTGCCGGGGTGTCCACCACATCCAGGGCGCCGTGGCCCATGGCTTCGAATACGCGGCTGACGTTGGCCTGGCGGTCGACAGTGACGATCACAATCGGGCAAGGCGTGTCGGCCATGATCTGCCGGGTGGCCTCCACCCCATCCATCACCGGCATGATCAGGTCCATCAGGATCAGGTCCGGGGTCAGCTCGGCGCAACGCTGTACCGCTTCCAGGCCATTGCTGGCCACCCATACCACCTCGTGGGCGGGCTCGTAACTCAGGGCGCGGCGCAAGGCCTCCACCGCCAGGGGCATGTCATTGACGATCGCAATCCTCATGCCCGGGCGCCTCCAATCAGTTCAACCACGGCGTCGAGCAAGGCGTCGTCATGGAAACTGGCTTTGGCTAGATAATAGTCGGCCCCGGCGTCGAGGCCACGGCGGCGGTCTTCTTCACGATCCTTGTAGGAAACCACCATCACCGGCAACGATTGCAGGCGACTGTCACGGCGCAAAAGTGTGACCAATTCAATACCGTCCATGCGAGGCATATCAATATCAGTGATAAGCAGGTCGAAGTCCTCAGAGCGCAATGCGTTCCAGCCATCCATGCCATCGACCGCAACAGCGACTTCATAACCACGATTGAGTAATAATTTGCGTTGCAGCTCGCGCACCGTCAGTGAGTCGTCCACCACCAGCACACGCTTGCGCGGCGCTTCGGTGGCCTGCTGGCTGCGCCGGGCAATGCGCTCCAGGCGACCGGTGTTGAGCAATTTATCCACCGAACGCAGCATGTCTTCGACATCGACGATCAACACCACCGAGCCGTCATCGAGCAAGGCCCCGGCGGAAATGTCCTGGACTTTCCCCAGACGATCATCCAGCGGCAACACCACCAGGGTGCGCTCGCCGATAAAACGCTCCACGGCAATCCCGTACACGGCATCGCGCTCGCGGATCACCACCACCTTCAAGGTATCTGTCGGGCTCTGCCCCGGCGGGCGCTGCAGCAACTGGCTGGCGGCAACCAGGCCGACGTGCCGGCCCTCATGCCAGAAGTGCTGGCGGCCGTCCAACTGCACGATGTCGTCGGGCGCCAGGTCGCACATGCGTTCGATATGCGCCAGGGGAAAGGCATAGGCTTCTTCGCCGACTTCCACCACCAGGCTGCGCACCACCGACAGGGTCAACGGCACCTCAAGATGGAAGCGGCTGCCCTGCCCCGCCGTCTGCTCCAGCACCACCGCGCCGCGCAGTTGACGAACCATATGCTGCACCGCGTCCAGGCCGACCCCGCGCCCGGACACTTCGGTGACTTTGTCGCGCAGGCTGAACCCTGGCAAGAAGAGGAACGTCAGCAGTTCCTCTTCACTCAGACGCAGGGCCGTTTCAACCGGCGACAGATGGCGGTCGACGATGGTGCCGCGCAGGCGCTCGAGGTCGACACCGTTGCCGTCATCGCTCAATTCCAGCACCAACAACCCGGCCTGATGGGACGCACGCAGGCGAATCAAGCCTTCCGCCGGCTTGCCCGCCAGCACGCGTTGCTCAGGGGTTTCGATGCCGTGATCGACCGCATTGCGTAATAGATGGGTGAGCGGCGCTTCGAGTTTTTCCAGCACGTCCCGGTCGACCTGGGTCTTTTCGCCCTCAATCTCCAGGCGCACTTGCTTGCCCAGGCTGCGACCTAAGTCACGCACCATGCGCACCTGCCCGGCCAGCACATCGGCAAACGGCCGCATGCGGCAGGCCAATGCGGTGTCGTAGAGCACCTGGGCGCGCTGGCCGGCCTGCCAGCCGAACTCATCCAGCTCGGCGTTTTTTTCCGCCAGCAGGGCCTGGGCTTCACTCAGCAGGCGACGGGTATCGGCCAGGGCCTCCTGGGCTTCCAGGTTCAGATCCAGCGACTTGAGCTGGCCGTCCAGGGCATCCAGCGCACGCAAGCTGTTACTTTGAATGCGCTTGAGGCGTTGCAGGCTGGCCAGGTACGGCTTGAGCCGCTGGGTTTCCACCAGGGATTTGCTGGACAAGTCCAACAGACTGTTCAAGCGCTCAGCCGTCACCCGCAGCACACGCTCGCCGCCTTCGGTCATGCGCTTGTTCTGGCGCGGCGCGTCACTGCCGAGCGGTGGCGCAGGCTCCAGCTCGGGGTCCAGCAGCAGCGCGTCAACCCGCGGCGCGGGGATGGGCTCGGGTTTTGGCACGGGCGTGACAATCGGCTGCGAGGGATCGAGCAAGCGCTCCATCAGCGCTACGTACGCCTCGATATCCGTCGGCCCCACATCGTTGCCCGGGGTGGCGATACGCATCAGCAGATCAGTACCTTGCAGTAATGCGTCGATATGTTCAGGTTGCAGATACAGACGGCCTTCCTGGGCGCTGACCAGGCAATCTTCCATGACGTGGGCCACGCTGACGCCGGCATCCACACCGACAATCCGCGCCGCCCCTTTAAGTGAATGCGCGGCGCGCATGCAGGCTTCGAGCTGGTCGGCCTGGGTCGGGTTGCGTTCCAGCGCCAGCAGGCCCGCGCTCAACACTTGGGTCTGCGCATCAGCCTCCAGGCTGAACAGTTCCAACAGCGAGGCATCGCGCATCTGGTCGGGGGTCATGCGAGGCTCCGGGTCACGGCGGACAACAATTGCGCTTCGTCCAGCCAACGCAGGCTGCGGCCTTTCCACTGCAACACGCCTTGGGTGTAGCGTGCGCTGGCCTGGGTGCCGGACACCGATGCGGCCTTCAAGGTGCGCTCATCGATGGCATGGATGCCGTCTACTTCATCCACCGGCACCACGACCGGGCCGTCCTGGGCAGCGATGATCAGCATGCGCGGCATGATCCGCCCGCCGCTGGCGCCGGCACTGGTGCTGTCCAGGCCCAACAGTTCCACCAGTGACAGGCACGCCACCAGCGCCCCGCGTACGTTGGCCACGCCCAGCAGCGCTCGGGAACGCTGGTGCGGCAGCGAGTGGATCGGCTGCAACGGCGCCACTTCCACCAGGCAACGGGTGGCGATACCGAGCCATTCTTCGCCGAGGCGGAACATCAACAGCGAACGGGTGACCACCTCGTTATCCGCTTCGGCAGTTGCCTGCGCGTGATGGTCGTCCTGTTGCAGTGCGTAGCGGTCGAGCAGGCGTGTGGCGGCGGCGGAATACACCGAGCAATTGCGGCAGTGGATATGCTCGGCCAACAACGGGCAGGACTTGTCGCCATGAATACCGATGCGGTTCCAACAGTCGTCAATGGCTTGGGTATCGGTCAGCGTCAGGTCCAGGCCTGCGGTGTCGAGCGCGTCAGGGCTACTCATCGTTTGGACTCACTGTCAGCTCGCTCGCTACGGGCGGCGCGTGCCTGAAGACGACGCGCGCCGGCACTGTCACCCTGGGACTCGAGCAACGCGGCCAGGTGCATCAGGGCCTGGGGATGCTGCGGTTCCAGATACAGGGCTTTTCGGTAATACCCTTGGGCCTCCAGGGCACTGCCAGCCACATCGCTGAGCAGCCCCAACCAGTAAAACACCTGGGCGGCCGGCGGGTGACTGCTCAAATACCGTTCGCAGGCCGCTCGGGCCTCGGCACTTTTGCCCTCGTTGGCCAGGGTTGCGATCTGGCTGAGCAAATCCCCGGCATCGGTAGTCACCACTTTGACCGGTGGCACGTTGGGGCTGACGGTGCTGAACGGCCGCGGCTTGAGCGGTATCGGCGCCGCCCTGCGCTGCGGTAGCGGCGCGGGCGTCGGTTTGACCACAGGTGCAACCGGCGGGGCCGGTTCTACATGCCGACTGAAGGCGAAGGACTGCGGCACACCGATGGAGCGCATGCCGTGACGCCCCAGCAGGCTGCCCTCGGCCGGGCCGATAAACAGCACACCGTCTACGTGAGTCAATGCCTTGAGCACATCAAAGACCTGTTTCTGGGTCGGCTGGTCGAAGTAGATCAGCAAGTTGCGGCAGAACACAAAATCGTAGGTTGGCTCATTCGCCAGCAGTGCCGGGTCCAGCAAGTTGCCGACTTGCAGGCGCACTTGTTCGCGCACCCGGTCGGCGATGCGGTAATTACCTGCGTCTTCAGTGAAGTGACGGTCACGAAACTCAAGGTCGGCGCCGCGAAACGAGTTCTTGCCGTACACGCCCCGCCGCGCGCGCTCCACCGACAGCGGGCTGACATCCATGCCCTGCACTTTGAACTGGTGGGGCGCCAGGCCCGCATCGAGCAAGGCCATGGCAATCGAATAGGGTTCTTCGCCCGTCGAACACGGCAGGCTGAGAATACGCAGGGCGCGCAGCTGATTGATCTCGGCCAGACGCACCTGGGCCAGGCGGGCCAGGGTTGCAAAGGATTCGGGATAGCGGAAAAACCAGGTCTCGGGGACGATCACCGCTTCGATCAGCGCCTGCTGCTCGTCATGGGAGGTTTGCAGGTGTTGCCAGTAAGCCTCCGCCGACTGCGACTGGGACGACTGGCAGCGCTGGCGCACCGCGCGTTCGATAATCGCCTCGCCCACCGAAGCGACGTCCAGGCCGATGCGTTCTTTCAAAAACGCGAAAAACCGCGGGTCATTGCTCATAGGCTCAACTCGGCGGAAAACAGCAAGGCGCGCACTGGCGCGGTCAACAGATCCGCAACGCCAATCCACTGCATCAAGCCCTGGGCATCTTCACGCACCGGCCCCAGGTACGGCGCCTGCCGGTTGTCCAGGCCATAGGGCTGGAATTCGGCGGGGTCGCAACGCAGGGTGTCGGTGGCCTGTTCCAAAATCAGCCCCAGCCAACGCGCCTCACTCCAGGGCTGCGGCTGGTAATTGACCAGCACCAGGCGCGTGCTGGTACGCGCCTGGGCCGAAGTGCCGAACGTCAGGGCGCTCAAGTCGATGACCGGCACCAGCACCCCACGATGGGCGAAGATACCCGCCACCCACAAGGGCGCTTGGGCGATAGGTTTGAGCGCCAGGCGCGGCAGCACCTCGGCCACTTCCGTAGCCTTGAGGGCAAAGCGTTCGTTGCCGATGCGAAACACCAGAAACAACGCCTTTTTCGCTGCCGGGACGGCACCGCGTTTAGCCGCGAGTTCGCTCATCAGACTTTGAAACGCGAGACGCCGCTGCGCAGACCGACCGCAACCTGGCTCAGTTCATCAATGGCAAAGCTGGCCTGGCGCAGGGATTCGACGGTCTGGCTGCTGGCATCGCCCAATTGCACCAGCGCGTGGTTGATCTGCTCGGCACCGGTGGCCTGGGCCTGCATGCCTTCGTTGACCATCAGCACCCGCGGCGCCAGGGCCTGTACCTGATGGATGATCTGCGACAGTTGCTCGCCCACTTGCTGCACCTCAGACATGCCGCGGCGCACCTCCTCGGAGAATTTGTCCATGCCCATCACCCCTGCCGACACCGCCGACTGGATCTCACGCACCATCTGCTCAATGTCGTAGGTCGCCACAGCGGTCTGGTCGGCCAGGCGGCGCACTTCGGTGGCAACCACGGCAAAGCCGCGCCCGTACTCACCGGCTTTCTCAGCCTCGATCGCAGCATTGAGGGACAACAGGTTGGTCTGGTCGGCCACCTTGACGATGGTGACTACCACCTGGTTGATGTTGCCGGCCTTCTCATTGAGGATCGCCAGCTTGGCGTTGACCAGGTCGGCGGCGCCCATCACCGAGTGCATGGTTTCTTCCATGCGGGCCAGGCCCTGCTGGCCAGAACCGGCAGCCACCGAGGCCTGGTCGGCGGCGGTAGACACCTCGGTCATGGTGCGGACCAAGTCCTTGGACGTGGCGGCAATTTCGCGGGAAGTGGCGCCGATTTCTGTGGTCGTGGCCGCTGTTTCGGTAGCGGTCGCCTGTTGCTGCTTGGAGGTCGCGGCAATTTCGGTGACCGAGGTAGTGACCTGTACCGATGAACGCTGCGCCTGGGACACCAGAGCAGTCAGCTCGGTCATCATGTCGTTGAAGCCGGTTTCAACCGCGTTGAATTCATCCTTGCGCTCCAGATTCAGGCGCTTGCTCAGGTCGCCGGTGCGCATGACTTCGAGGATTTGAACGATGCGCTGCATCGGCGCCATGATCGCGCGCATCAGCAACAGGCCACACAGCGCGGCGGCGAGAATCGCCAGCAACAGCGAGACGCCCATGCTGATCTTCGCGGCCGCTACCGCATCATCGATGGCGGCGGTGGCGTTGTCGGCGACCTGCTTGTTTTCGTTGATAATGTCATTGAGCTTCATGCGGCCTGCGGTCCAGGCGGGGGTCAGTTGCTCGTTGAACAACCTCAGTGCTTCGGCGGCGTTATTGCTCTGATGGGCCGCCAAGACCTGGGCGAGAATCTGGTTGTAGCTCTGGTGCAGTTTTTCGAAGGCATCGAATTCGGTGCGATCCTGGGTGATATTGATCGTCCCTGCGTAGCTGGCCATATGTTGCTCAAGCCGAGCCTCGAAAGACTTGTAGTCCTGTTTGTCGGTTTCGGAAATGCCCTGGTTCTCGTGGATCCCGACCAACTCCTGGGTCTGCAGGTAGCTGTCGACCCAGGCGCTACGAATCATGGAGCTGAAAAACACCCCGGGCACCGCATCGTCCCGCACTGAGTTTTCGCTGATTTCGATTTTCAGCAGGCGCGAATACGAGACCACGACCATCAGCAGCATGATCGCGATAATTACCGCAAAGCTCGCCAAAATCCTTTGGCGCAGGGTCCAGTTCTTCACAGTAATTCCTCGCAGGGCCATTCAAATGGAGGGGAGTATAGCTGAGCGGCTGCGCGCTTTTATCAAGGCTTTTGATGTGCAGTGCACAGAATGCAGATGTGCTCGCGTTGGCCACAGCTATCTACACAATTTTGGTACGGCGCTGGACCTGTGGCGAGGGAGCTTGCTCCCGTGACGGCCTGACAGCCGACGCCTACCCACCTGCCCCCCCACGATCTGAATGTGGGAGCTGACTTGCCTGCGATGGCGGCCTGACAGTCAACACAGCTGGATTGTGTACATATCCATTCCTGCGGCAATGGCCGCTTAGGGTTCCGCCCTGACGGCGGCTCACTTTTGAAAAGCGCAAAAGTAAGCAAA
>NZ_JALJRP010000048.1:0-33063 GCF_024519715.1 Pseudomonas sp. Pse35
ATATGGCGCAGCGGACGGGACTCGAACCCGCGACCCCCGGCGTGACAGGCCGGTATTCTAACCGACTGAACTACCGCTGCGCGTAACACATGAAGCGAATGGTGGGTGATGACGGGATCGAACCGCCGACCCTCTGCTTGTAAGGCAGATGCTCTCCCAGCTGAGCTAATCACCCTTCGTTTCGGTGTGGCGCGCATTCTACGGAGCGACCCTAAGTCTGGCAAGCACTTTCTTAAATCTTTTTTTTCAGCCCTTCCAATGGCTTAGGCAGGGTTGGCCTGCGGCGTGATCAAGAGAATAATGCCCCCCTTTGTATAGAGGAGAGACTCACCCCATGTGGTTCAAGAACCTGCTTATCTATCGCCTGACCCAAGATCTGCCTGTTGATGCCGAGGCGTTGGAAGCGGCCATGGCCACCAAGCTGGCGCGCCCTTGTGCAAGCCAGGAGTTGACCACTTACGGTTTTGTCGCGCCTTTTGGTAAAGGTGAAGACGCCCCCCTGGTTCACGTCAGCGGCGATTTCCTGCTGATCGCCGCTCGCAAGGAAGAACGCATCCTGCCGGGTAGCGTGGTGCGTGATGCACTTAAAGAGAAAGTCGAAGAGATCGAAGCCGAGCAAATGCGCAAGGTCTACAAGAAGGAGCGCGACCAGATCAAGGATGAAATCATCCAGGCCTTCCTGCCGCGTGCCTTTATCCGTCGCTCGTCGACCTTCGCTGCAATCGCGCCGAAACAGGGCCTGATCCTGGTCAACTCGGCCAGCCCCAAGCGTGCCGAAGACCTGCTGTCGACCCTGCGTGAAGTGATCGGCACCCTGCCCGTCCGCCCTCTGACGGTAAAAACCGCACCAACTGCAATCATGACTGACTGGGTCACCACCCAGAAACCGGCTGATGACTTCTTCGTCCTCGACGAATGCGAACTGCGCGACACCCACGAAGACGGCGGCATCGTGCGCTGCAAACGCCAGGACCTGACCGGCGAAGAGATCCAGCTGCACCTGACCACCGGCAAGGTCGTAACCCAACTGTCCCTGGCGTGGCAGGACAAGCTGTCCTTCATGCTCGACGACAAGATGACCGTCAAGCGCCTGAAGTTCGAAGACCTGCTGCAAGACCAGGCGGAACAGGACGGCGGCGACGAAGCCCTGGGCCAACTGGATGCCAGCTTTACCTTGATGATGCTGACCTTCGGCGATTTCCTGCCGGCGCTGGTCGAGGCACTGGGCGGCGAAGAGACACCACAGGGCATCTAAGCAACACCGATCCAATGCGGGCACGGTCAGTGTGGGAGCTGGCTTGCCTGCGATAACGGAGTGTCAGCCAGAGGAGTGCCGACTGATACACCGCTATCGCAGGCAAGCCAGCTCCCACATTTGATTGCATCGACAACTCAGAAATCGAATAAAAAAGGACATCCCCATGCGCGCACTCGCCGCCTTGAGCCGCTTTGTCGGCAACACCTTTGCCTACTGGGTGCTGATCTTTGCCGTTGTCGCCTTTCTCCAACCCAGCTGGTTCATCGGCCTGAAAAGCGCCATCGTCCCACTGCTGGGCCTGGTGATGTTCGGCATGGGGTTGACCTTGAAACTGGAAGACTTCGCCGAAGTCGCTCGCCACCCGTGGCGCGTGGCCCTGGGCGTGGTCGCGCATTTCGTGATCATGCCGGGCGTGGCATGGTTGCTGTGCCAGGCGTTCCATTTGCCGGCGGAAATTGCCGTTGGCGTGATCCTGGTCGGCTGTTGCCCAAGTGGCACGTCGTCCAACGTCATGACCTGGCTGGCCCGGGGTGACCTGGCGTTATCGGTGGCGATTGCCGCGGTCACCACCCTCCTAGCCCCGCTGCTCACACCGGCGTTGATCTGGCTGCTGGCCTCGGCCTGGCTGCCAGTGTCGTTCATGGAACTGTTCTGGTCGATCCTGCAAGTGGTGCTGCTACCCATCGTACTGGGCGTGGTCGCGCAGCGTTTGCTCGGTGATCGGGTAAGGCATGCGGTGGATGTGCTGCCACTGGTGTCGGTGGTCAGCATTGTGATCATCGTCGCGGCCGTGGTTGCCGCAAGCCAAGGCAAGATTGCCGAGTCGGGCCTGCTGATCATGGCCGTGGTGATGCTGCACAACAGCTTCGGTTACCTGCTGGGCTACTTCACCGGGCGCCTGTTCAAGTTGCCCTTGGCGCAACGCAAGTCGCTGGCCCTGGAAGTGGGCATGCAGAACTCCGGGCTGGGTGCCGCGCTGGCCAGTGCGCACTTTTCGCCACTGGCGGCGGTGCCCAGTGCGTTGTTCAGCGTCTGGCACAATATTTCCGGCGCATTGCTGTCGACCTATTTCCGCCGCATGAGCGAAAAGGAAGACCGCCGCGCCCTGGAAACCACGCCGTAACTTGATCGCCCGGTCCAATTTCGGCACTCTACCGAACTTCGCGGGGACGACCTCGCGACGCTATCAAGCGCTCACCCGGGGACGACCCCACTTTGATAGAAGCGAGGTCATCATGTCCTGGATCATTCTGTTTTTTGCCGGGTTGTTTGAAGTGGGCTGGGCCGTCGGCCTGAAGTACACCGACGGGTTCAGCAAGCCGCTGCCCACCGTCCTGACGATTGCCGCGATGGCCGTCAGCCTTGGGTTGTTGGGGCTGGCCATGAAGGAATTGCCGCTGGGCACCGCCTATGCCATCTGGACCGGCGTGGGGGCCGTGGGCACCGTGATTGCCGGGATTATCCTGTTTGGAGAATCCATGGCGTTGTTTCGGTTGGCGAGTGTGGCGTTGATTATTTGTGGGCTGATTGGGCTAAAGATTTCCACTTAAGCCACTACCGCTATCGCAGGCAAGCCAGCTCCCACCTTTTGAATTGTGAATACAGTCAAATGTGGGAGCTGGCTTGCCTGCGATGATGCCCTGACAAACAACGACAAACTACCTGGCACTCCCCCGCAAACCGCCCACCACAGAGTGCAACTGCTCAGGCGTTGCCGCTTCCACAGCCACCGGCTCGCCCGCCACCAACACCACCCGCGACCAGATCCGATGAAACAAACCCTTGTTCGGATCACGGCTGAAGAAACTCCCCCACAACCCCTGCAATGCCATCGGGATCACCGGCACCGGCGTCTCCTCCAGGATGCGCGTCACCCCACCGCGAAACTCATTCATCTCGCCATCGGCTGTCAGCTTGCCTTCCGGGAAGATGCACACCAGCTCGCCATCCTTGAGGTACTGGGCAATGCGCGCGAACGCCTGCTCGTAGATCTGAATGTCTTCATGGCGCCCGGCAATCGGAATCGTCCCGGCGGTGCGGAAGATAAAATTGAGCACCGGCAAGCGGTAGATCTTGTAGTACATGACAAAGCGAATCGGCCTACGTACTGCGCCGCCAATCAACAGCGCATCGACAAACGACACATGGTTGCACACCAGCAACGCCGCGCCTTCATCCGGGATGGCTTGCAGGTTGCGATGCTCCACGCGGTACATGGAATGGCTGAGCAGCCAGATCATGAAGCGCATGGTGAACTCGGGGACGATTTTAAAGATGTAAGTGTTAACCGCGATGTTGAGCAGCGACACCACCAGGAACAACTCGGGGATCGACAGCTTGGCCACGCTCAACAGCAGAATGGACACGATGGCCGAGACCACCATGAACAGTGCATTGAGAATGTTGTTCGCCGCGATCACCCGTGCCCGTTCGTTCTCGGCGGTACGCGACTGGATCAGCGCATACAGCGGCACGATGTAAAAGCCACCGAACACCCCCAGGCCGAGGATATCGAACAGCACCCACCACGCTTGGCCGTAGCTGAGCACCGCGAGCCAATCGTTGGCTTGCACGTTCTGCGGGAAGCCGCCGGAGTGCCACCACAGCAGCAGGCCGAACACGGTCAGGCCAAACGAACCAAACGGCACCAGGCCGATTTCCACCTTACGCCCGGAGAGTTTTTCGCACAGCATCGAGCCCAAGGCGATGCCCACCGAGAACACCGTGAGGATCAAGGTCACCACGGTTTCGTCGCCGTACAACCATTCCTTGGCATAGGCAGGTATTTGCGTGAGGTAAATCGCGCCGACAAACCAGAACCATGAGTTGCCGACAATCGAGCGCGATACGGCCGGCGTCTGCCCCAGGCCCATGCGTAAAGTCGCCCAGGACTGAGTGAAGATATTCCAGTCCAGGCGCAGCTGCGGTGTCGAAGCCGCTGCGCGCGGGATGCTGCGGCTGGCCAGGTAGCCCAGCACCGCCACGGCCACAATCGCCACCGCCACCACCGGCGCGTAATGGGTGGAAGACATCATGATCCCGGCACCGATGGTGCCGGCCAAAATTGCCAGGAACGTGCCCATCTCCACCAGGCCGTTGCCGCCCACCAACTCATCGTCGTGCAAGGCCTGGGGCATGATCGAGTACTTCACCGGGCCGAACAGCGCCGAGTGAGTGCCCATGGCAAACAGCGCCAGCAGCATCAGTTCAAGATGATTGGTCAGAAAACCCGTCGCGCCCACCGCCATGATCACGATCTCGCCGATCTTGATCGCGCGGATCAACGCGTCCTTGTTGAATTTCTCGCCAAACTGCCCGGCCAACGCCGAGAACAGGAAGAACGGCAGGATAAACAACAAAGCACACAGGTTGACCCAGATGGAGCGGTCACCCTCGATGGTGAGCTTGTAAAGGATGGCCAGGATCAGCGACTGCTTGAAGATGTTGTCGTTGAACGCGCCCAGCAACTGGGTAATGAAAAACGGCAAGAAGCGCCGCGTGCGCAGCAAGGTGAATTGGGAAGGATGGCTCATCGTCGTCCGTGTTCCTGCGTGGCCTTTATTTATCAGGCCACGACTTTACCTAATCCTGCTTACTTATTCGCTAGCCCGGCAATACAAGGCGAAACAAAAAGCTCGCCTTTATAAGCGCCCTGCACGGTGCGCTTGGCCACGATCAGCCACATCAGCGCCAGCGCAACCACCAGCACACTGCCAAACACACTGAAAAACGCCAGCTGTAACAGACTCGCCAATTTAAGCGTGGCCAAGGCGTAAACCCCCAATGGGAAGGTGAAGCCCCACCAGCCCAGGTTGAACGGGATACCGGCGCGCAGGTAACGCAGGGTGATCAACACCGCAATCAACATCCACCACAAGCCGAAGCCCCACAGGGTGATGCCCGCAATCAGGCCCAGGCCGTGGGCCATTTCACCGACACTGGCCAGGCCATTGGCGGCAAAGATCGCGGGGGCATCCGTACCGAGCAGCAACATGCCCAGGGCACCGGTACCGATCGGGCCCAGGGCCAACCAGCTCGACGCGGCCATATTGGCGTGAGGCAACTTATGCAAGGCCATGCGCAGCATCAGGATGGTCAGGATGCTGAACGCTACCGGCAGGGAAAACGCCCACAGCACGTAGCTGGTCACCAACATCACCAGCTGCGAATGGGCATCGGCCAAGTGCGGCGCAAGCAAGCCGCCGCTGGCCGCCGCCACTTCGGCCGCCACCACGGGCAACAGCCAGACGGCGGTCATCTGGTCGATGCTGTGCTCCTGGCGCGTGAACATCATGAACGGGATCAGCACGCCGCAGGCCAGGGACATGGCCACGTCCAGCCACCACAATGCCTCGGCCAACGGGATCACATCACCGCCCCAGCGCGGCATGCCGAACAGCAGCAAGCCGTTGAGAATGGTCGCCAGCCCCATGGGGATGGTGCCGAAGAACATCGAGACCGTTGAGTGCCCGAAGATGCGTCGCGCCTCGTGGAAAAACATCACCCAGCGGGCGGCGTAGAGCACGCTGAACAGCACAAACAAGCCGATGGTGAACAGCCACAGGCCCTCGGCGACGGCATGCAAGCCGGGCAGGTTGACTGGCAGCTGGGCCAAGGCCAGCGCCAGCACACCGGTGCCCATGGTCGCGGCAAACCAGTTCGGGGTGAACTGGCGAATCACTTCCCGGGGACGGGCCAGGTGACTGAAGGGTTTGTAGCGGTGAGTGGTCGAGCAGGTCATGGGTTAATCCTCTTCCTCATATGAGGTTGAGGCCATGATAGAACCTGATCGAATATCTATATAACGGGTAATATCTCTAACTGTTATCTATTTTATCTATATTAACCATGATCATGCCCTCGCCCTTGCTGGCGCCGAGTCCCGCCACCACAACCCACCAAGGGCCCCGAGAGACAGCAAGATAAGCACCGCACCGTAGCCGTCCGTGGTCGCGACCAAGCCAAACACGCGGCTCAGGTTGCCCGCCAACAACGCCGGCACGCAAAACGCCAGGTAGCTCAATACATAGAACGCCGACATCAGGCCCGCCCGCTCATGGGGCAACGCCAGGCCCACGATGCTGCGCACACTGCCCATGAAGCCGCCGCCGAACCCCAGGCCTGCGATCACACTGGCGACAAAGAACAGCCACAGGCTGGCGATGTTTACGGCAACCAGCAGCAACCCCACGCCCACGGCCAGCAGTGCAGCCGACACGCGCATGACCCTGTCAGCCGCGTGGTTGCGCAGGCTGTAGATCATCACCGCGCCGCTCAAGGTCACCACCGCCACCAGCCCGCCGCCGATCAAGTGCGAGGTCGACCCGGTGGCGACACGCACCAACGACGGTGCCAACGAGGAAAAGAACCCACCCAGCGCCCACACGGCCACATTCAATGGCATCACCAGCCACAACGCGCGGCGCGCCTGCGGCGGCACATGCAGGGTTGGCGCCAGGGACTTCAAGGCGCCGGCTATGCGGCTGACCGTTTCAGGCAGGCGCCACACATACAGAGCCTGCAACACCATCAAGCCCAGCAGGGTGTAATAGATCAATTGGGTTGGCCACGGCGCGAACTCCACCAACAGCCCGCTGCCCAGGCCACCACTGGCCATGCCGAGCATCGGTGCAAGGCTGTTGAGCATCGGGCCGCGGACGCGGTCGGTATCGAGCAGCGTCGCACTCAATACCGCTGTGGCAGTGCCAGTCGCGAAGCCCTGTAACACGCGGGCGGCCAGCAGGCAGGCGGTGCTGTCAGCGTGGATAAACAGCAGCATCGCCACACTATTGAGCAGCAGCGCGACGAAGATCACCGGCTTGCGCCCCAGGTAATCCGACAGCGAACCCACCGTCAGCAGGGCCGCCAGCAGGCTCACGGCATAGACACCAAAGATGGCCGTGAGCATGGCCGCCGAAAAATGCAGGTAGTCTTGATACACCTGGTACAACGGCGTCGGCGCGCTGGAGGCGGCGAGAAAGGTCAGCACCATGATCACTAGAAACGCCAGGCTGGACCGCTGAGAGATGACACTGGACATAGGCACGCTCCGCTAAAGCTAATATTTTGCTTTTGTGCAGTGTGCTATTCGCTGGCGCTTAAAGCAAATTCTTTGTGTTAAGGTCTTGCCCATGGCGATCAAAGAAGGCCTCCGCCCGGGGGGCCGCAGTGCCCGGGTACAAGAATCCGTCCACAGAGCGGTGCGCGAATTGCTGGAAGCCCATGAGCGTTCCAGCGTCACCGTGCCGATGATTGCGGCATGTGCAGGCGTCACGCCGTCGACCATTTATCGGCGCTGGGGCGATCTGTCAGTACTGCTCGCCGACGTCGCCCTGGCCCGTATGCGCCCCGATACCGAACCGGCCAACACCGGCAGCCTGCGTGGCGACCTGCAAGCCTGGGCCGAGCAATACCTGGATGAGATGAGTTCGGACGTAGGCCGCAACATGATGCGCGACGTGCAGAGCAGCCCGACGCCAGGGTATTGCGTGAGCATCCTGAGTGGGCAGTTGCAGGTGATTGTTGACCGCTACCCGCAGGAACAGCCACCGAGCGTTGACCATCTGATCAACCTGCTCGCCGCACCGACGGTGTTTCGTATTCTGTTTTCGGCAGAGCCTTTGGCTGTTGAAGAGCTGCATGCCCTGATCGAATTGGCACTGAAGGCTTAAAGCCCTACACATAGCAAATGTGGGAGCGGGCTTGCTCGCGAAGGCGTCGTGTCAGTCAATGCATCAGCAACTGATCTACCGCATTCGCGAGCAAGCCCGCTCCCACATTTTTTACCGCGTGCCGTCAGCGGCTAGGTACGCATCCCACGCCCACTCACCAGCAACCGCGCACAACCGATATACAGCACCACGGTCGCAACGATCATAAAGGTGATCGCCACACTGATCTTGATATCCGACACGCCCAGAATGCCGTAGCGGAAGGCGTTGACCATGTGCAGTACCGGGTTGGCCAGGGACACCGTCTGCCAGAACGGCGGCAGCAAGGTGATGGAGTAAAACACCCCGCCCAGGTAGGTCAGCGGCGTGAGCACGAAGGTCGGGATGATGGAAATATCATCGAAGTTGCGTGCGAACACGGCGTTGATAAAGCCCAGCAGCGAGAAGATCGTCGCCGTCAGCACGACCACCAGAATGGTGACCCCCAGGTGATGCACCTGCAGGTGGGTAAAGAACAGGGACAGCAGCGTCACGATCACTCCCACCATCAGGCCACGCAACACGCCGCCCAAGGTGTAGCCGATGAGGATGGTGTGCGGTGACACCGGCGAGACCATCAGTTCTTCGATGGAGCGCTGGAACTTGCTGCCAAAGAAACTCGACACCACGTTACCGTAAGAGTTGGTGATCACCGACATCATGATCAGGCCCGGCACAATGTATTCCATGTAGGTGAAGCCACCCATGTCGCCGATCTGCCGGCCGATCAGGTTACCGAAGATCACAAAGTACAGGACCATGGTGATCGCCGGTGGCAGCAGGGTCTGCGGCCAGATCCGGGTAAAGCGCTTCACTTCGCGATAAACAATGGTTTGCAGCGCGACGAGGTTGGGTTGCAGTTCGGAACTCATACCGCCACCTTCGCCAGATTTTTCTCCACCAGGGACACAAACAACTCCTCAAGGCGATTGGTTTTGTTACGCAGGCTCAACACTTCGATGTTCTGAGTGGCCAACTGGGTGAACAGCGCGGTGATGCCCATGGCTTTGTCCACCTGCACCTCCAGAGTGTGGCTGTCTACCAGGCGGCTGGGGTAACCCAGCAGATGCGGCGCCACCGACAGATTGTTCTTCAGGTCGAGCAGGAAGGTTTCCACATGCAACTGGCCCAGCAGGTTGCGCATGCTGGTGTTCTCGACAATGGTGCCGTGGTCGATGATGCCGATGTTGCGGCACAACTGCTCAGCCTCTTCCAGGTAGTGGGTGGTGAGGATGATGGTGATGCCCTTCTCGTTCAGTTCGGTGAGGAAGGTCCACATCGAGCGGCGCAGCTCGATATCCACGCCGGCGGTAGGTTCGTCGAGGATCAACAGACGCGGCTCATGCACCAGGGCGCGGGCGATCATCAGGCGTCGCTTCATGCCACCGGACAACGAGCGCGAGGGTACGTCACGCTTGTCCCACAGGCCCAGTTGGGTCAGGTACTGCTCGGCGCGTTCCTTGGCGACTTTCGCCGGAATGCCGTAGTAGCCGGCCTGGGTCACGACAATGTCGAAGGTCTTTTCGAACTGGTTGAAATTGAATTCCTGGGGCACCACGCCAATGGAGCGCTTGAGCGCTGCCGGGGATTTGTCCAGGTCATGACCGAAGATATTCACCGTGCCGCTGGTCTTGTTGACCAGGGTGGAGAGAATGCCGATGGTGGTGGATTTGCCGGCACCGTTGGGGCCGAGCAAGGCGAAGAAGTCACCTTCGGCAACGTCCAGATCGATACCACTCAGGGCCTGGAAACCGTTGCCGTAGGTTTTGGTTAGCTGCCGGATGGACAGAGCGGAACTCATATGGAAGTACGCACCAAAGAAGGGAATAGAAAGAATAGATGAAGGCACACCGCAGGTAGTTCAACCGGCGATGCAGTGCGAGCATGGTGCGTGCCCATGCCGCACAAGTACAGTCACCCGTATTAATAGTGTGTATTAAGTCAACGCGGTCATCACCGCCTTGCGGTAGGCCGGGCGCTGCTGCAGGCGCTGGTACCAGGCCTCCAGATGGGGCATGGCAGGGCGTTCGATGGGCATCTCGAACCAGGCGTAGATGAAGCAGCCCAAGGGAATATCGCCCATGCCGAACGCCTGGCCGGACAGGTAGGGTTGCTCGGCGAGGGCTTGTTCGACGGTTTTGAGCGCGTCGATACAGGCTTGGCGCCCGGCATTGATGCTGTCCCAGTTTTGCTGGTCAACCGGGGTGCGCACGATGCCCCAGAACACCGCTTTGAACGGATCGGCGAGCGTGGAAGTGGTCCAGTCCATCCACTTTTCGGCGTTGGCCCGGGCTTGCAGGTCGCTGGGGTAAAAGTCCGATGCCTGCTTGGCACACAGGTAACGCACGATGGTGTTGGATTCCCACAGCACAAAGTCGCCATCTTCGATCACCGGCACCCGGCCATTGGGGTTCATGGCCCGGTATTGCGGGGTATCGACCACACCAAAAGCCCCGCCCGCATCAATTGCTTCATAGTCCAGGCCGAGTTCCTCGGCGCACCACAGTGCTTTCCTGACGTTTGATGAATTTTTACGACCCCAGATCTTCAGCATGACCGCGCCTTATCGTTGATGAACATGGCTTGATGAACGCAGCAGCATACGCCGGTTCAGCCGCGGCTTAAATCGCCCTGCATATCGCCGAGCAAGGTGGGCGCATCGTCGCCAAACAGGTGCGGGTAGCACTGGCGGATATGCCCGAAGAAAAATGCTTCGGGTACGTCAGCAAATTGCCCGTGGTCCACCACGTACTCCATAGAACGCTGGCCCTGGCGATTGAACGCGTGGAACACGCTGTCGTGCAGCCCATCGAATTCCAACGGCGGCACGTCGAACACTTCGCACAGTTGCTGGTTGAACGCCGGAGTGGCCTTGACCCAGCGGCCGTTCAGGTAAAGCTCGGTATAACCGTGCATGGCGAACACGTCACTTTTGAGCAGAGCGAGCAGTCGCGGTGTGGACAGGTGGTTGCGCACGTCCGCCAGGCCAATGCGTGCGGGAATGCCGCAGTGGCGCGCGCAAGCGGCGAGCAACGTAGCTTTGGGCACACAGTAGCTTTCGCCGGCCGCCAGGGCGAAGCTGGCGCTCAAGGTGTTGGGGTCACGGCTGAAGGTATAGGGGTTGTAGCGAATGGCCTCGCGCACGGCGTAGTAAAGACTGACTGCCTGGTCACTTAAATCCGGGCGGGTTCCGCGATGTTTCTCGGCGAACTCCACCACCACAGGGTGGTCACTATCGATGAAGCGGCTGGGACTCAAGTACGTATTCATGAGCTTGATCTCCGAGGGGAGCCTGGAGTTTAACCACCAGGCCTGCCAGAGAGATAACGACGATTCGGCCAAATGCCGGCGCCGGCTGATGGGTTGCCCAGTACACCTTGTTACACCCTGATCACCCGGCTTGTTCGGATGCCGACTAAGCTCCCTGGTGGTTTCGCCCCTGGTTCACGGAGGATTGAATATGCTGTTGTTGTGGATACTGGTGCTGGTGGTCGGCATTGCCTACCTGGCACACCGCCGTACTGCCCCCCTGCCCGCCCTGGGTGTGGTCGCCGTCTACCTGCTGGCGATGGGCGCCTGGAGCCACGCACCGGGTTGGCTGCTGCTGATCTTCTGGGTACTCCTGGCCGTGGTGGCCGCGCCTTTGCTGCTGCCTGACCTGCGCCGCCAATACTTCACCAAGCCGCTGTTCAGCTGGTTCCAGAAAGTGCTGCCGCCGATGTCCGAGACCGAGCGCGATGCGATTGATGCCGGTACCGTGTGGTGGGACGGCGAGCTGTTCAGTGGTCGCCCGGACTGGGACAAATTGCTGGCCTACCCCAAGGCGCAGTTGACCGAGGAAGAGCAGGCGTTCATCGACGGCCCCACCGAAGAACTCTGCGCCATGGTCAGCGACTGGGAAATCGGCCAGGCCATGGACCTGCCGCCGCAAGCCTGGGAACACATCAAGACCCATGGCTTCTTCGCCCTGATCATTCCCAAGGAGTACGGTGGCAAGGGCTTCTCCGCCTATGCCCACTCCCAGGTCGCCATGAAACTCGCGACCCGCAGCGGTGACCTGGCCTCCACCGTGATGGTCCCCAACTCCCTCGGCCCCGCCGAACTGCTGCTGCACTACGGCACCGAGGAACAGCGCAATCATTACCTGCCGCGCCTGGCCCGTGGCGACGACATCCCGTGCTTCGCCCTCACCGGCCCGCTGGCCGGCTCCGATGCGGGCGCCATGCCCGACACCGGCGTGATCTGCAAAGGCGAATGGGAAGGCAAGGAAACCCTCGGCCTGCGCCTGAACTGGGAAAAGCGCTACATCACCCTCGGCCCGGTCGCGACCTTGCTCGGCCTGGCCTTCAAGGCTCATGACCCGGACCACCTGTTGGGTGAAGAAGAAGACCTGGGCATCAGCCTCGCGTTGATTCCTACCGACACCCCTGGCGTGGAAATCGGCCGTCGTCACCTGCCGCTTGGCGCCGCTTTCATGAACGGCCCCAACTCCGGCAAGGATGTGTTCATCCCCCTGGAATACCTGATTGGTGGCCAGGAAATGCTCGGCAAGGGCTGGATGATGCTGATGAACTGCCTGTCGGTCGGCCGTTCGATCTCGCTGCCCGCCGTCGGCACCGGCGCCGCCAAGTTCACCAGCCTGGTGACCGGCCAATACGCCCAGGTGCGCGAACAGTTCAACGTACCGCTGTCGGCCTTCGAAGGCATCCAGGAAGCCCTGGCACGCATCGGTGGCAACGCCTGGCTGATGGACAGCGCGCGCATGCTCACCGCCAACGCCGTGGACCTGGGCGAGAAGCCGTCGGTGTTGTCGGCGATCCTCAAGTATCACCTGACCGAACGCGGCCGTGAGTGCATCAGCCACGCCATGGACGTGCACGGCGGCAAGGGCATCATCATGGGTCCCAACAACTACCTGGGCCGCAACTGGCAGGGCGCACCGATCTTCATCACCGTGGAAGGCGCAAATATCCTTTCGCGTAACCTGATGATCTTCGGCCAGGGCGCGATTCGCTGCCACCCCTTCGTGCTCAAGGAAATGGCCCTGGCCGGCCGCGAAGACCATGACCAGGCGTTGAAGGAATTCGACGGCCTGCTGATGCAACACATCGGCTTCGCCGTCAGCAACGCCGCCAGCACCCTGGTGCTGAACCTGGGCTTCGGGCACTTCGAAAAAGCTCCGGGCAACCGTTTGAGCCAGGGCTACTTCCGTGCCCTGAACCGCCAGGCGGCTGCGTTTGCCCTGCTGGCCGACCTGAGCATGATGTTGCTGGGTGGCGAGCTCAAGCGCCGCGAACGCCTGTCCGCCCGCCTGGGTGATGTGCTCAGCCACATGTACTTGGCGTCGGCGGCGCTCAAGCGTTATCACGACCTGGACTCGCCGGACCATCTGGAGCCGCTGTTTGCCTGGGCCATGGAAGAAAGCCTGGGCGAATCGGAACGCGCATTGGATGAGCTGCTGAGCAACTTCCCGAACAAGGTGCTGGGCTGCCTGTTGCGGGTGATCGTGTTCCCGTTCGGGCGTCGTCATACCGGGCCGTCCGACGCGCTGGATGCCGAAGTGGCAGCCGTGATCGGCCGCGCCAAAGGCGACCCGACCCTGGAAGAATTGCTGGCCGGCTGTTATCGCCCGCAATCAGCAGAAGATCCCGTGGGCGCCCTGCAACATGCCTACGACCTGCTCGGTGCCAGCCACCCCTTGCAGAAAAAACTCCACAGCGCGCTCAAAAGCGGCCAGGTCAAGCCGGCTGCCGGCGAGCATGCCATCGACGCGGCCCTGCAGGCCGGCGTGCTGCAACCGGCCGAGGCACAAACCTTGCGCGATGCCGAGGCTGCGCGACGCAAGGTGATCGACGTGGATGATTTCAGCAAGGAAGAGCTGATGCAGGCAGAAGGTAAAGTCCGCTGAGTCGAGCGGTCATATAAAAACGGGCGCGAGAGGCTTATACTCTCGCGCCCGTTTTTGCTTTAGAGGCCTTATCTCGTGTCCAACGTCGTTGCCGATCATCTTGTCTTGCTCGACCACTTGCGCAGCATCCTGGTTGCCGTCGGCGAAGCCGAACAGGTACCCGAGGAAAGCCACTCGCTGTTCCTGGAGCGTTTCGACGAACTGCGCGCCCTGTTGCCAATCGACCCGATCGAAAGCCAGTACCTGGGCCAGGACCTGATGAGCCAGGTCATCCTGCGCTACCCGCAAATCGCCCACCTGGTGCCCCGTGACCTGCTGTGGTTCTTTGGCGGCGACTGCCTGCACTTCATGCCCGACGAAGAACTGGACCTGTACCAGGCCCTGGAAGAACGTCGCTATGAAGCCGAACAGAACGACGAACCGTTCGACTGGAACCAGGAAAAACAGCTGCTGGCGATGCCTCAGGACCAGAGCAAGCACTGACAACTATGCTCGTTCCTACGCTCTGCGTGGGAACCTATCCTGTGACGCTCTGCGTCACCCGTGCACAGGCATAAAGGCAGGACGCGGAGCGTCCAGGTGGCATTCCCACGCAGAGCGTGGGAACGAGCAACCGCGCTCCTACCGTCGGCGCAGCGTGGGCTCCCTGGCCATGCACTCCACCAGATAATCGATAAACACCCGCAACTTCGGCGGCAGGTAACGTGTGGGCGAATGCAGCAACCACGCCTCGCCATGGTACGACGCAATAAAATCCCACCCCGGCAACACCTGCACCAAATCTCCTGCTTCCAATGCGTGCCGCGCGGTGAAATACGGCAAGCTGGCAATCCCGACATGCTGCAACGCAGCCTCCAGTCGCACCCCGGTGTGGTTCGCCGCATACCGGCCGCGTACGCCGACCGTTACCGCCTTGCCAGCCTGGCGGAACTTCCAGCGTGAATCTCCCGGTGTCTCACCCAGATAAATGCAACTGTGCCCGAGCAGATCATGGGGATGGCTCGGTGTACCGTGCTCGGCCAAGTACTGTGGCGTCGCGCACAGCAAATGTTCGATGGGCAACAGTTGGCGCCCGACCAAACCTGGCGGTGGGCTGTCGGTGATGCGGATGCTCAAGTCAACGTTGTCGTCGATCAAATCCACATGCCTGTCTTCCAGGATCAATTGCACATCCACCTTGGGATAGCGCCGCAAAAATTCCGGCATATGCGGGTGCACCACAAATCGCCCCACCGCCTTGGGCACACTGACCCGCACCAGCCCCTCGGCTTCATGGGTAAATTGCCCACTGATTTCCATCACCGAGCGCGCCGCATTGACCATCTCCTGGCAACGCTTGAACACCTCCTCGCCGCCCTCGCTCAGGCGCAGCTTGCGCGTGGTGCGTTGCAGCAGGCGCGTGGCCAGGGCTTGCTCCAGGCGCGAAATACTGCGGCTCACCGCCGAAGGGGAGACGCTGAGTTGCCGCGCCGCTTCGGAGAAGCTGCCGGTTTCCACGACCTTGACGAAAATCGCCATTTCACCCAATAGCGGCAAAGGAAGATTGATGCTCATGACGCACAGGTCCATTGATAATTGAGCAGATTATCACCCATCTGCGCACTATTTATACTGCCCACAGAACCCTGATGCGGATGTAGATGATGACCGAGCGCCTGTTTTTTACCCACGACCACCTGACGGCCGAGCTGGAAGTGCTCAGTTGCACCCCGAACGAAGAGCAATTCGCCGTGATTGTGCAGTCGACCATTTTCCATCCCCAAGGCGGAGGCCAGCCGTCCGACACCGGCTGGCTCGGCGACAGCCAGGTGCTGCGAGTCATGCAGGAAGGCGAACAGGTGGTGCACTACGTCCACCGACCTCTGGAACCTGGCCTCGTCGTTGCACGAGTCGACGCACAGCGGCGCGCCTTGCATACGCGTCTGCATTCGGCGGGGCACTTGATTGGCAATGCCGGCGAACGCCTGGGCTGGATGCCGATCAAGGCCCACCATTGGCCCGGCGAAGGCAAGATCACTTTTATCCGTGGCGAGACCGCGCAAGACATGGATGCGCAGGCGCTCCAGCAGTGGGTCAACACATGGATCGCCGCCGACTATTCCCGCCATATGACGCTGGAAGACGGCACCCGCGAAGTCGGCTTCGGCGAATTACCGGCGTACGCCTGTGGCGGTACGCATGTTCAAGCGTTGAGCGAACTGGGCCAGGTAACGATCCTGGCGTTGTCGGAGAAAAAAGGCGCGCTCTCGGTGCGCTACAGCCTCGCTGATACCCTGACACTGTAGGAGCGAGCTTGCTCGCGAAGACCGTTAACGATAACGCGGGATACCTGATTCCCATCGGCGCCCTTTCGTTTTCGCGAGCAAGCGCGCTCCTACAGGGCCACGCTCGGCTGGCCCGATTCATTGATGAACGACTTCAACGTCGACACCGTCGCCGCCGGGTCACGCGGATCACTGATCGCCCGAAAATTCGTCAACATGGTGTTGGCCGCCAACTCCACCGACACATACCCACGCTGGCGACTGTCGAAAAACTTCACATGGGGGTTGAGCGGCATGATCTTCATGAACGCGTCGTAGGGAGGGCCATCTGAGGTGACCGACGAGCCGACGAACTCGGTGGCGACCACCGCCGAGTCTGGCCTGTCGGCGTCGAGATGCAGGTCGGTGGCCCAGAACGAATGAATATCCCCTCCCCAGAACACCGGGTTCTTCACGCGATTGCGCACGATCGACGCCAGCATCCGTGAGCGGTTCGCCATGTAGCCATCCCAACCATCGGTCCAGCGGCCAAGCTTATGGTTGGTCAAGTCACGCTGCATCAGCGGCGCCACCAGCAAATCCTGGGCGATGACATTCCACTGCGCACTGGACTGGGCAAACCCCTGGTCCAGCCAAGACTCTTGCTGCCAGCCGAGCAACGTGCGGCCAGGGTCACGCAGGTCGCTGCAAGGGGTGGTGACAATATGCCCTTGGTGGCTGCCATTGGCCGCGATGCAGGGTTGCTCGGAACGGTACTGGCGACCGTCGAGCACATGAAAACGCGCGAGCCGCCCATAGTCCAGGCGCCGGTAGATGCGCATGTCCGGCCCCTTCGGCACGCTGCTGGCACGCAGGGGCATGTGTTCGTAAAACGCCTGGTACGCCGCGGCCCGTTGCTTGAGAAACTGCGCCACCGCCACCTTCGGGTCCTGGGACCAGCGGTTGGCGTAGTCATTCTGTAATTCGTGATCGTCCCAGGTTACGACGCTGGGAGCCGCGGCGTGCAGGGCCTGCAGGTCTGGATCAGTCTTGTACAGTGCGTAGCGGTTGCGGTAATCACTCAGGCTTTGCGCATTGCCGCTGCCGTGAGAACGAAACACCTTGCCCGAATCCGCAGCATAGGAACTGTCGTAAATATAATCACCGAGGAAAAACACCAGGTCCGGCTGCTCGGCGGCAAGGTGTCGGTAGGCGCTGAAGTAACCGCGCTCCCAGTGCGAGCAGGACACAAACCCCAGCCGGGCCGAGGCCATGGCCTGCAGCGGCGGCATCGTGCGCGACTGGCCCACCGGGCTCTGCGCACCGAGCCCTTCAAACTGGTACCAATACGGCCGATCCGCCGCCAGCCCCGCCACTTCGACATGCACTGCGTGAGCAAAACGGGGCGTCGCCAGTACTTCGCCCTGCTTCACAATGCGCGTCATCGCCGCATCGCTGGCCACCCGCCAACGCAGCGGCACCGAGCGACTCAGGCCGCCACGGCCATCCGCGGCGTTGAACAACGGCGCCAGGCGCGTCCAGATCACAAAGCCATCTGGCAACGGGTCACCGGAAGCCACGCCGAGGGTGAACGGATAATCCACCCCGGCACTGCGCGCAAACGGGCTGAGAATCGAAAACGCGGTAGCGACCGCCAGCCCGCCAAGGACCCGGCGCCGGCCGTGGTCCACTTCGCCGCTCACAGGCAGCGCTCCCAGACATCACGCACGGTGGCAAACCCGAGCATGTCCTCATACACGCCGTTCTTTAAAAACGCCTGGCGCATGCAGCCTTCATAACGCAGGCCGATCTTCTCCATGACCCGCGCCGATTCCTTGTTGCGCGCGAAACACTGGCTGCCCACGCGCTGCAACCCTAGCGCCTCGAACCCGAAGTCCATCACCGCGCTCGCCGCTTCAGCCGCATATCCCTGGTTACGGCAGTGCGCCGCCACCCAGCCACCCAAGTGCCCATAGTGATGGCGAGCATTGATGCGCAGGCTGACCATGCCGACCAATTCGTCGGTGCCGCGCACATGCATCCCCAGGTTCAGCAGCTCACCGGTGCGGTACTTGTCAGCGATCCCCGCAATAAAATCCTGCGCGGTTTCCAAGGTGTAGGGCGATGGAATGTTCGCCGTGTTGTCGGCAATTTTCGGCCCATTGGCAAGCGTGAAAAGCACCTGCGCCTGATGCATTTGCAGGGTGCGCAACAGCAGTCGCGGGGTCGTCAATTGAGGCAATGCAGTAGGCATGGAGGCCGGCTCTCAAGATAAATTTCTCAAGCATGGATGCCCCGAGTGTCAGTTTCATTACGCCCGAAAACTGACCGGTAAGTTTTCTGAAAGACGCGTCCTAGAGCCTCTAAACGGTAAATTAAAGTTAACCAATCGGTCATTTTTGGCTGTTAGCGTTTTGCCCCTAATTCAATGACGGGGTAACGGAATGAGAACCTGGGACGAACCCAAGAAACGCAAGGCGCACATCGAGCTGATCCCGATGATCGACGTGATGATGTTCCTGCTGGTGTTTTTCGTACTGGTGAGCCTGAACGTGATTCCCGCGCTCGGCATGAAGACCCAATTGCCCAGCGCCAGCAGTTCGCAGCAGCTCAAGCCGCAAAACAAATTCATCCTCACCCTGGGCCTGGAAGGCCAGTTGCAACTGGACGGCAAGGACCTGACGGTGGAGGCCCTGGTGCCGGCGCTGAAGGCGGCCGAAAAGCCCGATACCAAGTCGACGATCATCGTCAACAGCGACAAAGGCGTGGAGGTTTCGCGCCTGGTGGAAGTGATGGACACCCTGCGCCTGGGTGGCTTCACCTCCGTGTCCATCGCCACGCGTAAGTCCTGATCATGTACGTTCTGTTTCGTGCGCGTCAGCTGCTGGGCAGTGTTCCGGCCCTGATCGCCCTGGTGCTGATTGCACTGGGTATCCAGTCCCAGACGTTGAAGGTCGAGCCGGTGTATGACGAGTCGGCGGTCGAATTGGCCTTGGTTGAGCCGGAACCGGAAGTCATACCGGAACCGGTGGTGGAGCAAGAACCGCCACCGCCGGTGATCGAAGAGGAAGAGGCCGAGCCGGCGCCCCCGCCGCCACCGCCCAAGCCGCTGCCAAAACCCGAACCCAAGCCAAAGCCAAAACCTGTGCCCAAGCCTGCGCCCGTGGTCGCCAAGCCCGTGCCGACGCCGCCACCGGTGGCCGCCAAGCCAGCCCCGGCCGCCGTCACCCAAGCGGCACCGACGTCTGCCCCACCGGCGCCACCGAAGGTCGATGGCCAGGCCCTGGAAAGCGGTTACCTCAAAGGCTTGCGCAACGAACTGGACACCTACAAGCAGTACCCCACCGGGCGCCAGGCGTCCCTCGAACGCCCGAGCGGCGAGGTGGTGGTGTGGCTGTTGGTAGACCGTCAGGGCCGCGTCCTCGACTCAGGTTTACAAACCCAGGCCTCGAGCATGTTGCTCAACCGGGCAGCCACCAACAGCTTGCGTCGCATCAAGCAAGTCAAACCGTTCCCCGAGCAAGCCTTCGGGGGGCGAAATGAGCAGCGCTTCACCGCCACCTTCAACTACAGCGTGCAATAAGCACCCGACACCAGGACGACAGTGATGAAGTTCACCCGTATTCATCTGGCACTTGTGGCCGCGACCAGCATGAGCCAGGGACTGGTCATGGCAGAGACCAGCGACAGTGATGTCGGCACCATTGGGGTACAAGGCAAGGCGACCGCCGGGGGCGGTTACATGGTGCCGGAGGAAAGCATCAAGGGCCGCTCCACGGTGACCAAGGAAGCACTGGATAAACAGGCGGCCACCGGCAATGCCATCGACAAACTCAAGTACACCCCAGGCTTGAACATCTCCAGTGAAGACAACACCGGCCTGTCGGGCTTTCGCTTCACCATGCGCGGCATGAACTCCGACCAGGTGGGCATGTCGGTGGACGGCATGCCGATCAACGACTCCGGCAACTACGCGCTGTATTCCAACCTGCTGGGCGACCCGGAAAACATCGACCAGATCTTCGTCACCCAGGGCGCTTCGGAATCCGACGGCCCGCACATTGGTTCCAGCGGCGGCAACATTGGCATCGTGACCATTCGCCCGACCAAGGAAACCGGCGCCTTCGTCAAACAGGTCGTCGGCAGCAATGCCACGCGCAAGACTTTTGCCCGCCTCAATACCGGCGAAATCAACGGCCTGAGCAACTGGCTGTCGGTGTCCCATACCGAAGGTGAGATGTGGCGCGGTTCGGGCGCGGTACGCGCGGACAAGGTGGAGTGGAACAGCTTTTTCGACGCTGGCAATGGCAACACCGCCAACCTGATCCTCAAGTACCACGAGCAGGACAACAACAGTTACAGCCAGTTGACCAAGGCGCAGTTCCAGCAATATGGCCGCAAGTACGACCCTTATCCGGCAACACCCAGCGTGGGCAGCAACGGCAAGTACAACAGCTATTACGCCCTGGCGCAGAACCCGTTCCAGACGTTCACCGCCGTGCTCAACACCCAGTTCAAACTGGCCGATAACCTCGCACTGTCGGTGATCCCGTATTACTACTGGGGCAATGGCAGCGGCGTCGGTTCATCCAGCTATGCCCTCAACCGTGGCTCCAACCAGGGCGGTGTGTTCGACCTCGGCAACCTGCCCACGGCCGCCCAATACAACGCCGACGGCACACCCAACAGCGGCGTGTACTACCGCCCTTCACGCACGCAAACCTGGCGTCCGGGTATCACCACCAAGCTGACCTGGGACCTTGGCGACCACAGCCTGCAATTCGGTTACTGGTACGAGCGCGCACGCCAAAGCCAGACCCAGCCGTTCATTCCGCTCAAGAGCAACGGCAAGCCAGTGGATACCTGGCCAGATTCCAACAGCGCCATCGTCGATGCCAACGGCAACACCGTGCAGGGTCGCGACCGTTTCACCGTGACGCCAGCGCAAAAGGTCTGGGCCCAGGACACCTGGTACATCAACCCGGACTGGACCCTCATCGCAGGCCTGGCCTACATGAACGTCGAGCGTGAAGGCACCAACCACGGCAGCCTCAACGAACGCCCGGAAAAACGTAACCAGACCTACAACAAACTGCTGCCCAACGCCGGCCTGAAATACCAGCTGGACGAGCGTGACCAGTTGTTCTACAGCCTGTCGCGCAACATGCGGGTACCGCAGAACTACGTGCTCTACGACAAAGGCGCCGGCTCGATCGACGCCGAACCGGAAACCAGCTGGAACCATGAACTGGGCTGGCGCTACAGCGGCGACGACATGAACCTGGCCGCCACCCTGTTCTACATGGACTTCAAGAACCGCCAGGTTTCGTCCCGGGACATCAACGGTGACTTTGCCGACATCAACGCCGGCTCCGTGGTCAACAAAGGCCTGGAGCTGGAGTGGAGCGGCCAGTTGCCCCACCACTTCAATTACTACACCTCCTACACCTACACCAAGGCCGAGCAGCAGGATGACCTGACCGTCTACAACGCCGGCAAACCCATCGTGCTGCCCACCAGTGGCAAGCAGTTCGCCAACGTGCCCAAGAACATGTTGGCGGCCAACATCGGGTATGACGACGGGCGCTTCTACGGCACCTTCGGTGGCAAGTACACCAGCAAGCTCTACGGCGACCTGACCAACGACGAGGCGATTTCCGGTCGCACCGTGTTCAACCTCGGCGCCGGTATTTACCTGCCGGTGGACAAGAAAGTGGTCAAGGACGCGACCCTGCGCCTGAACGTCGACAACCTGTTCGACAAGAAATACCTGGACGGCGTGTACACCACCAAGACCAACGCGGCCAGCTACAGCGGTTTCCGCGATGGCGACCCCGCGTACATCGTCGGCCTGGACCGTACCGTCACGGTTTCGCTGGAAGCGAATTTCTAAGACTCACCCCAAGAGGAACACCATCATGGATATGAACCTGCTCCACGACGTCACTTTCTATGTGATGTACGCGGCGATGGCCATTGCGATCTTCATCGCCATCGAACGCGGCATCTACTTCGCCTACGTACGCCGCCAGGCACGCGCATTGATCGACGCCCTGGGCGCCAATGTGCACGGCGAGCGTGACCTGCCGGACAACCTGACCCGTCGCGACAGCCTGCCGCTGAACATGATCTTGCCGGTGCTGGCCCAGAAGGCGACCCACGGTTCGCGCAAGGACCTGGACGACGAAATCGATACCCAATACCTGAAGACCCGCGCCCCACTGGCCCGCAGCCTGTGGATCATCGAGACCATCACCACCGCCGCCCCACTGCTGGGCCTGCTGGGCACCATTCTCGGCATCATCGACACCTTCAAGGCGCTGGCCACCGCGGGCGTATCGGACCCAGGGCAGATTTCCGGTGGTATCGGGACGGCCTTGTTTGCCACGGGATTAGGTATCGCCATCGCGCTTTTTTGCGTGGTGTTCCACAACTTCTTCCAGGACAGCCTGGAGCGCATCAACGACCAGTTGAAGATCCTGTTGATCCGCGCCGCCACCGGCGCCCGCGCACAGGATGAAGTGACTCATCGCGTGCCCACCCCGCTGCACAGCCGCACAGCCTGACCTGCAGGGCGGGCGCCTTGGGCGCTCGCCTTTACCTTTGGTGCGATGAGACGCTTATGTCCCTTTCGATAAAGTTGCGTATTGCCGGCCTGACCGGCTTGCTCCTCAGTCCGCTGGCCCAGGCGGACTTTTCCATTCCAGGTTTTGAATTGGTGCATACCGTGCCTGTGGACACCGCCCTGGGCACCGACGATTTGCGCCAGCCCGGCCCGGTATGGATCGAGCTGTTCGACGGCGCCAAAAGCCACATTGATATCGGCCAGTTCTACGCCGCGGACCACCCTGGCTCGGTGATGAACAGCGTGTTTGAACATCTGGAAGCCGCCGGCAAACGCGGCGTGAAGATTCGTTTCCTGCTCGAAGAAAAAGGCATCAAGCTGTCGGATGCCGCCACCCTGGAACGCTTGCGCGCCATTCCCAACCTGACCTTGCGCGTGCTGCCCTACGGGCAACTGAGCGGCGGCATCATCCACGCCAAGTACCTGCTGGTGGATGGCAAGCAGGCGTTTGTCGGCAGTCAGAATTTTGACTGGCGCGCCCTGGAACATATCCACGAAACCGGGCTGCGGATCACTGACGAAACGGTGGTGGGCCAAGTGCAGGCGATCTTCGAGCAAGACTGGCAAGCCCAGGCCGCGCTGGCGGGTAAACAACCGGTGCCGCTACCCGCCAGCGGCCCAGCACCCGCACGTACCGGCAACTACCTGGTGGCCAGCCCGCAACGCTACAACCCGCCCGGCGTGGGCGACTCACAGCTGGAACTGCCGCGCCTGCTGGGCGAAGCCCAAAAAGAGGTGCGCGTGCAATTGCTCGACTACGCGCCGCTGTCCTACGGACCGGATCGAACCCGACCGTACTACGCGGTGATCGACAACGCCGTGCGCGCCGCCGCAGCCCGTGGCGTGTCGATCAAACTGATGGTGTCCAACTGGAATACCGACCCGCTGGAACTGCCCTATCTCAAGAGCCTGGCGGTGCTGCCCAATGTTGAGATCAAGATCGTCACCCTGCCCGAAGCCAAGCAAGGCTTTATCCCTTATGCGCGGGTGATACATAGCAAAACCATGGAGATCGACGGGCAAGTGGCGTGGGTAGGCACCAGCAATTGGTTGGGCGGCTACCTGGATAATTCACGCAATCTGGAGGTGGTGATGCGCAGTGAGGCGATGGCCAGGCGTGTAGGCCAGTTGCATGAACAACTGTGGGATGGGCCTTACGCTAGAGCCTTGAGCGTGACCCAAGAGTATCCCGCGCCCCACCCTGGCCAGCATTGACCTTGGGCACCTGAGTAATGGTAGTGTGTGGAAATGTTTCTGTCTCTTCCGTCAGAAACCTCCTACTCACTACCTGCAAAGGAATGCCTTCAACCATGCACTTTCCACTTAAGCAATTGGCGGTTGCCACCCTGTTCGCCGCCGGCCTTTCGGCCGTCGCCACGCCCGCATTCGCCAACATCAGCGCGGACCAGAGCACGGCAATCCTGAAGCAGTTCAACGAGACCTCGGTTACCGATTTCCGCGGTTTCCTCGGCACTCTGGCCCAGGGCGAGCTGGGCAAAGCGGCTGACACCGGCCCGGCTATCAGCGCGTTTGTGGGCAACAAACCCCTGAGCGCCGAGCAGCAGAACGAGATCAATCGCCTGCTGGGCATTTACACCCGCGTTAAATATGGCAAAGCCGCGCTCGAAACCTTGCGTGAACTGGTGGAAGTCCCGACGTTCAACGTAGACGGTCTGCCACAGTACAAAAACCCGGAATTCCTCAAGATTGCCGCAAAGATCGAGGCCCTGGCCAAGTCCTTCAACCTGAACTTCCGTAACGTCGACAACCGCGTATACGAAATTTCTCTGGAAGGCAGCGGTGATGAAGTCGTGGGTGTGCACGCCCATGCCGATGTGGTGCCCGTGACCCCGGAAAACTGGGTGCTGCAAGACGGTACCAAACTCGACCCGTTCAAGGTCACGCTGATTGGCGACCGCATGTATGGCCGCGGGACCGAGGATGACAAGAACGGCATCGTGGTGGCGATGTACGCCATGAAAGTGATCAAGGAAGAAAAACTGCCACTGGCGCGCACGTTCAAACTGCTGGTAGACACCACTGAAGAAACCGCCGGTGATGCCATTCCTTACTACTTCGAACGCAACCCCGTGCCGCAATACAACTTGGCGCTGGATGGCGGTTACCCGGTGGTGATCGCCGAAAAAGGCTCGGGTACCGTGATGGCCACCTTCCCGGTGCGCAAGGGCGAAGGCAAAGGCGCAGAAATCATCGCGATGACCGGCGGCAAGGCGAACAACCAGATTCCATCGGCCTCGGTGGCCACGCTGGTCAGCGACACCCCCGCCGAACTGGCCGCCAGCCTGCAACAGGCCGGTGCCGACTATGCCAAGCGCAACGGTGGCGACTTCCAGGTGACGGCCAAGGTCGATGGCAAGGATGTCAAACTCACGGTTACCGGCGTATCCGCTCACTCTTCCGAGCCTGAAACCGGGGTCAACCCGGTGGCGCGCATGCTGGACCTGATCCACAGCCTCGACGGCAAGGTCGCCCTCCAGCACAACCACATCACCGATGCCGCGCGCTATGCCGCCGACAACTGGGGCCTGGATTACCTGGGCGGCAAATTGGGTGTGGGCTACGCGGATGATTTCATGGGGCCGTTGACCACCTCGCTGACGTTTGTGGGGCAGGATGACAAAGCCTTCAAACTGGCCGTGAACCTGCGCGCACCGAAAGGTAAAACCCCGGAGGCGCTCAAGGCGCAAATCGAGCAGAAGCTGAACGCCTGGGACAAGAACGCCAAGGTCAACGTGAGCTTCACTTACTCGCTGGACACGCCGATGTACCGCAACCCTGAAGGCGAATGGGTAAAAGCCTTGCTGGCAGTGGCCACTGAAAACCTGGGCATGGCGCACAAATTCGGCACCTCGGCCGGCGCAACCTCGGTGCACGACCTGCCCAACGGCGTGCAATTCGGCCTGGCCCGCCCGGAAGAGAAGTACACCGGGCACACTGACAGTGAGTTCAAGACGGTTGAACAGTTCTTGCTGGACCTGCAGATCGTCACCGAAATGATGGGCCGCGTCGGGCAGTTGCCGAAGCTCTGACCCATCTGGTACCCAAGCGAGGCTGCGAAGGCAGCGGCACAGGCATCCTCTTCAGCGCCTGAACCACCGCTTTCGCAGCCTCGCTAAAGCTCGACAGCTCCTACAGGAGATCGGCGGTGTGGGTGAGATCTCGCTTTGCAGGGCCATCGCGTCAAACACGACTCGGCAACAATGACAGCTCTTCAGCCTTGCAACATCAGCATGTCTTCAAAGAACCCCCCCACCGGCTCAGTGGGATGGCACAGCTGGATCTCCAATACCCAGGCCATTTCACTCGGTGGGATCTCCAGGTCAGCCAACTCCTTGCTTTCGAACAATGCATGGGGAAAGTCCGCAAGGCGGTGCCCCGCCAGGTTGCGCGCCAGCCTCCAGCCCTTTGACGCAGCGCTGTGCTCGGCGAAGTCGTAGAGCTCACGCCCGGTCAGACCACGCAGCCACGCCTGGCGTGTTTCATCGAAGACTTCATGCAAGGCCGTCGTACAGGCCTGGTGCAACGGCGCGTCGCCGAACACAAACGTATCGCCATAGTCCCCTTCGTAGCCATCCCACACCGGGCCAAGATCGACCACGGCAATGTCATTAGCACGCAGCCTGCGCTGGCGATCTATGCCCTCGCGCGGAGGGCGAACAGTGTCGGCGCCAAAACGAATGTAGGTCGGATGCCAAGTGTGCGAAGCGCCCATGGCCTGCAGTTGCCTCGCGGCCATCTCAAGGGCCTCGCCGGTGGTCATGCCGACTTTCAACTGGCTGGCAATCGCCGCCAGGGCACGTATGGATTTTTCCCGCGCCGCCAGCATGCCGTCCAAGGAATAACGCGGGCCGACTTTCTCCCACACCGGGTCAAACGATAGGGAGACTGCTCCAGCACTTGACCGACCACTGGCGACAAACGCCTCCGCGATAAACCGGTGGCTGGGCAACCCCGCTTCAAGGCAGTGGATGCGTACCTGGCCGAGCATTGCACCGTTGCCGCACGCATAGACCTGGGCCTGTTCCCACTGATGCCCATGACTCATTGCAACCTCCTGAACCCTGCCCTCGGAGGACCGCACGGGATGCCAGCGAAAACGGGGATGCTCAAGCATCAGGTGGTCGAGGAAAGCGCTGTCATAAAAGTCTGCCGATTGCGCGCCGCCCCAATACAACGTCACGTCGACATCGCGCTTGAGCGCGGTCAGCAAGATAGGCTTGATGCCCGCGTAACCAGTACCCGTAGCGAATAGCACCACGGGCGCCGCCTCATCGTCCTGCCAGGTACAGGCACCAAACGGCCCTTCCACGTGCAGACGCTCACCCACGGCGAGACCACCCAGGATACCCTCGGAAAAATACCCGCCGCTCACCCGGCGAATCTGGAAGACCAAGCGCCCATCGTCCTCATCGGGCAGGTTGGCAATCGAGAAGCAGCGCGTGTCACCGTCCGCCAGGTGGAACTTGAGGTATTGGCCAGCCCGCACCGCCACTGGGGTTTCGGGCATCAATACCAACTCGATCACATCGGGGCCCAGCGCACGCTTGCTGTGAACCTGCGCCGCCACTACCAGCGCGGGGGTATCCAGCGACCAGCCGGGAATATGCAGGCGCATGTCGCCACAGGCGTGGCTCTGGCATAACAACATCTCATTGGCTGCCAAAGGATAAGAAGGCTGCGACGCACCCGGCACCAGGCGTTTGGCCCGGTACGCACCTTCGGCGACCACCACCTTGCACGAACCGCAGGCGCCACGGCGGCAGGAGAACGGCACGGCCAGGCCACTGGCGAGCATGGCGTCGAGCAACAATTCGTCACCAGCCTCAAAGGTTTTCCCCGAGGGCGACAGTTCGATGACATGACGTGTATTCATAACAACCTCGGGATAAGTAAGGCTTGATTGTTGCGCTAGACTAGGCCCATTAAAACCTCCAGATTTGGATACTTCAGATGGTCCAGATGCGTAAATGGCGTCCACTGCTCCGGCTTGAAGAAGGTGCAAGCCAGGCGACTTACCGCAAGATCGCCGAAGGCTTGGTCAATGCCATCCTCGAAGGCCGCCTGCCGCCCGGGACGTTACTGCCGGGCACGCGGGAAATGGCACACTTGCTCGACGTCAACCGCAAGACGGTGATCCTGGCCTACGAAGAAGCCATGACCAAGGGCTGGCTGACCAGCGAGCCGCGCCGTGGCACCTTCGTCAATGTAAAGCTGACACTCAAACACCTGCCCAGCGTTACGCAACCGTCATTCGCGCCGCCGTTACTGGAGCAACCGCTGGTACCCTATTTCACCCATAATGCCCAAGTGGTCGCTCTACAGCATCGGCGCGATGCGCTGTTTTTCGACAACGGCACCAGCGACCACCGCCTGCTGCCCCAGGCAGTTCTGCACCGTTACTATCGCCATGCACTGCGCAACAGCTTTGCCTCCAATACCGTGCGCTACGGCAGCGAAGGCACCGGCTATCACTTGCGCTGCGCCCTGGCCGAAATGCTGCGCAACAACCGTGGGCTGACGGTCACTGCCGAAAATATCTGCCTGACCCAGGGCACCCAGATGTCCCTGTTCCTGAGCGCCAGCCTGCTGCTCAAGCCCGGCGACGTGGTCCTGGTGGAACGTCTGAGCTACCCACCGGCATGGGAAATTTTCCGCAAGCTCGGGGCGAAGTTGGTCACGGTCGACATTGATGATGAAGGTTGCCGCACAGACCAGATCGAGCGCTTATGCCGTGAGCACAAGGTGCGCATGATTTACCTCACGCCTCATCACCAATTCCCCACCACCGTGAGCTTGCACGCTGCACGCCGGCAGCACTTGCTGACGTTGGCCGCGCTGCATGACTTCTGCATTATCGAAGAGGACTACGACCACGAATACCATTTCAGTGGCCGCCCTTACCTGCCGCTGGCCAGTGACCGCGCCCAACGCCATGTGCTCTACATCGGCTCGTTGTCCAAGGTGCTGGGCTCGACGTTCCGCTGCAGCTATATCGTGGCGCCCACCTCTGTGATTGAAGCCCTGCAACGCAATGCCGCGCTGATGCTGGGCGATACCGACGCGGTCGCTCAAGCCATGCTGGCAGACCTGATCAATGAGGGGGAGTTGAAGAAGCATTTGCGCCGCGTGTCGAAAGAATATCGGGCGCGCCGCACGGTATTGCAAGATTGCCTGGATCAGGCGTTTGGTGCTCGCATACAAGTGCGCGAGCCCGAGGGTGGTTTGGCGCTATGGGTACGTTTCGAGGAAGAAATAGACGTCGATAAGTTGGCAAGCACTGCACTGGACCACGGCGTTGTGGTGCGCAGTGGTCGTCAGTTTTCCCCCAACGACCAACCGGTAAACGCGCTGCGCCTGGGCTTTGCCTCCCTCGACCGGGACGAAATCCAGCAAGCCACTCAGCGCCTGGCCCGGGCGATGAACGCCATGGGCAGGCGCTGAAAAACTTACCCTGCGGCCCCTAGAAATGGCAGCGCCAGGTACAACTTGATCACCACCGCGTTAGCGATATCGATGAAGAACGCGCCCACCATCGGCACCACCAGAAACGCGATCTGCGAAGGCCCGAAGCGCTGCGTCACCGCCTGCATATTGGCAATCGCCGTAGGCGTGGCGCCTAGCCCGAAGCCGCAATGGCCTGCCGCCAGCACCGCCGCATCGTAGTTGCGGCCCATCACCCGGAACGTCACGAAAATCGCGAACAGCGCCATCAGCAATGCCTGTGCGGCCAGCAGAACGACAATCGGCAAAGCCAGTGCCGCCAAGTCCCAGAGCTTGAGTGACATCAGCGCCATCGCCAGGAACAACGACAAACTGACATTGCCCAGCACCGAGACTTCGCGTTCGAACACCTGATGCCAGCCGAGCATCGACAGCCCATTGCGCAGCACCACACCGACGAACAATACGCACACGAACGTCGGCAATTCGAAAGCGGTGCCTTGGATGGCGGCATTCAACAAGTTGCCGCCCTGCAGGCTGATCGCCACCAGCGCCAGGGTCTCGATAAACGAAAACGCGGTGATCAGGCGCTCTTCGTTCGGTTGCTCGAACCCCTTGGCCAGGCTCGATTGCGGTTGCCCAATACCTGGAACCTCGACCCGCTTGATCAGAAAACGCGCCACGGGCCCGCCGATCAGGCCACCGAGCACCAGGCCAAAGGTCGCCGAGGCAATCGCCAATTCAGACGCAGACGCCACGCCATACTGCTCACTGAACACCGCGCCCCAGGCCGCACCGGTGCCATGCCCACCGGACAAGGTCACCGAGCCCGCGAGCAGGCCCATCAATGGGTCAAGGCCGAGCGCCGAGGCCAGCGCGATACCCATGGCGTTTTGCACCACCAGCAAGCCCGTTACCACCAGCAGAAACACCGCCAGGATCCGCCCGCCTTTCTTCAGGCTGGCAAAATCGGCGTTCAAACCGATAGTGGCAAAGAACGCCAGCATCAACGGGGTTTGCAATGAAGGATCGAAGCGTACTTCGATATCGGCAAACGCGCGCAACGCCAGGAGCAGCATGGCGACCAACAGGCCACCGGCTACTGGTTCCGGAATGTTGTAGGTACGTAAGAAGCCGATGCGAGCCACAAGCCCGCGCCCCAGCAATAGCACCAGTGAAGCGGCAACGAGGGTTGAATAGAAATCGAGTTGAAGCATCCGGTCAGTTCTCTGAAGTGGACAAGGAGAATGGGTGGCCAGAGTAGAGAGCACAGGGCGAAAAGGTATCGCCCCCACAAAAAACACAGACTTTCCCTACAAGCCTCACAATAATAACCTACAACCGCCTGCACCTCGCCCCTCCAGAGATACGCAGAGTAGACTTACCGACGACGCCTTCGCAGCAGAGGCCAGTTGGAGGCGATCTCCCCCGGCTCAGCGTCACGCCCTGCGATTCGCACCAGGTCTGGAAACTCAAGCAACAGGGCACGATTGCCCCGGCCAATGTGCTCCATCACGGCCAGGGTAATGTTTTCACGCACCATGCCCGTCGAAACGTAATACATGGCCCAGGCTTGCTCTGGCGTACAGAGGCCGATCTGTTCTTCAATCTCTTTGTAGGCCTTGTAGTCGTCCGACTCTAAATAACGCTGATCACGACCCTGGCGCATGCTGTCTCCCTCCCCGACCCCGTCACGTACCGCTTTTGACCTTGGTCCAGACCCGTGTGCGAATGCGCTCCGCCTTCAGCGGCAAGGGTTCAAGCGGAACCAGTGTGGCCATGGTCTTTTTATCGGGATAAATCCAAGGGTTATCCCGCAACTTTTGCTCGACGAACTCAGTGGCATCTTTGTTGGCGTTGGGATAGAGCATGTAGTTGGACGTCTTGGCTATCACCTGCGGCTGCAGCATGTAGTTGATGAACGCCAGAGCGGCCTTTGGGTGGCGAGCATCCTTGAGCAACACCCAGTTTTCAGACCAGACCAAGGCGCCTTCGCGCGGCAGGCTGTAGGCAATCTTGCGGCCGCTGTTGGACTTTTCATTAATCGCCTGAGCGGCCAGCGCACCATTGGCCCAGCCGACGACTGCACAGATATTGCCGTCCGCCAGGTCGGCGTCGATTCTGGACGAGTCGAAATAGAGCACATAGGGACGGATTTTCAACAGCAGCGCCTGGGCCTTCTGGTAATCCTCTGGATCGGTACTGTTACTGGGCAACCCCAGGTAGTGCAAGGCGATCGAAATGATTTCGCTGGGGGAGTCGAGCATGGCTACGCCACAAGACTTGAGCTTGCTGATGTTTTCTTCTTTGAAGATCAGGTCCCAACTGTCCACCGGGGCGTCATCGCCCAGCGCCGCCTTGACTTTATCCACGTCGTAGCCAATGCCAGTGGTACCCCAGACATAGGGCACGGCGTAGCGATTGCCTGGGTCATTGACCGCCAGCAGGGAGAGGATGTCAGGGTCGATGTGCGAAAGGTTACTCAACTGCGCGCGATCCAGCGGCTGCAGCACCCCAGCCTTGATCAAGCCGGGTAATACATTGGAGGTGGCCACGACCAGGTCATAGCCGGTGCGCCCAGCCATGACCTTGCTCTGCATGATTTCGGCGCTGTCGAAAGCATCCATATGCAGCTTGATGCCGGTCTCCTGCTGGAATTGCCTGGGCGTCTGCGGTTCAAGAAACCCGAACCAGTTATACAGATACACCGAAGATTCAGCGGCGGCTGCGGGCGTGCTGGTTGCAGCCCCCAGGAGCGAAGCTAAAAAAATAGCTCGCAAGTGTGCTCGACTCATATGACTATCCCTGTCCACACGACACGCCTTCATGGCTATCGTAAGCTCGGGGTGAATATACCGAGCATCAACGAATAGTAAATACCTACAAGTACTTAGCTCTGGCCTGCAAAGCCCTAACCCTAAAGGGGTAGAACATGTCGCTTGACCTTCATAGCCTGGCTTGGCACCGATCGGTTGGAAAACTGATCATGCAGCTCAATCGCCCGGAGTTCTGGAGTTCGTTGATTCGCGTATTGAATGAATATGTGCAGATAGATAATTGGGTGGTGCTGGTTTTTGGCGACCACGCGGTGCGCGTGATCAGCCTGCCCGAAGTAGCAGACAGCGAAGAAATCGACGCCTTTATTCACCGCTATGTGAAAGGCCTGTATCTGCTGGACCCGTTCTATATCGCTGATCGAGAAAACCCACAGAGCGGGTTCTTCCATCTGCTCGATATTGCGCCGGAACACTTCCGGGAAACCGAGTACTACCAACAATATTTCGCGCAATACATCTCGGTCGATGAGGCGCAATACAATGTACGGCTCGATGCCGGCACAACGCTGTGCATGTCGTTTGGCAGCAACCTGCGATTCACCCAGGCGCAGATAACAGTATTGGACCTGATCAAGCCGTGGGTGACGGCATTGATGCATCAACGCATGTTTTTTGAAACTGACCCGACGAAAAACCTCGCCGAGCCGGCCCCATGGGCCGAGGCACTTACTCAGTTGGAAACACAAGTAACGGCACGTGAAAAGGACGTGCTCAAGTTACTCCTCAGTGGGTTCTCCAACAAAGAGATCGCCGGCAAGCTGTCGCTGTCGACAGAAACCATCAAGGTCCACCGCCGCAACATCTACAGCAAGCTGAATATCAAATCTCAGTCCGAACTGTTTGCGCGTTTTTTCATGCCACGGCAAGAGATCCCTTCGACGCTTTGAACGGGGTGGTGCGCTGGCGAAGTAAATTGCGCACAAACAAAAACGCCGATCATCACTGATCGGCGTTTTCGTTAAATATGGAGCGGGAAACGAGACTCGAACTCGCGACCCCGACCTTGGCAAGGTCGTGCTC
>NZ_JALJRP010000049.1:0-32990 GCF_024519715.1 Pseudomonas sp. Pse35
TCAGGGCGGAACCCTAAGTGGCCGTTACCGCAGGAATGGATATGTACACAATCCAGCTGCATTGACTGTGAGGCCGTCTTCGCAGGCAAGCCAGCTCCCACAGTTGGATCGTTAGGGTGTCAGGTAGGTAGTCCTCGGCTGTCAGGCCGCCATCGCAGGCAAGCCAGCTCCCACAGTTGGATCGCGGGGTGCCGTCATCACAGGCAAGCCCCACATTTTGTCCCGTGTTGAATCAGGAACCGAGGCTGATGCCGTTGGCCGGCAACGGCAGCGCGGTTTTGTAGCGCACTTGCTTCAAGGCAAAGCTGGAGCGAATGTTCGCCACCCCCGGCACCTTGGTCAAAAAGTCCATCATAAAGCGCTCCAGGGACTGGATCGTGGGCACCAACACGCGGATCAAATAGTCCGGGTCGCCGGCCATCAGGTAGCACTCCATCACCTCAGGCCGATCCGAGATCGCCCCTTCGAATTGCTGCAGCGCCAGCTCGTTCTGTTTTTCCAGGCTCACGTGGATGAACACATTGACGTGCAGCCCCAGCAGATCAGCATCCAGCAGCGTGACCTGCTCACGAATCAGCCCCAGTTCTTCCATCGCCTTGACCCGGTTGAAACACGGAGTGGGCGACAGGTTGACCGAGCGGGCCAGGTCGGCATTGGTGATCCGGGCATTCTCCTGCAGGGCGTTGAGAATGCCGATATCGGTACGGTCCAGTTTGCGCATGAGACAAAATCACCTGTTTATTATGTTTATGCAGTTTTTTTATCCGCAAATGGCCGGCGACGCAATGAAACAGAGATAAATATTCTTCTACGCCACGCCTATGATTGTTGTAGGACAAGATTTCTTCTACCCGAAGACTGACTGTCAGCTAGCGCGCCCACTACAAGAAATTCACAAGATAGAGCGTAGAAAGCCATGACCCAGCCGTATGCACCGCTGCGCCTGCACGTTCCCGAACCCTCGGGCCGCCCAGGCTGCAAGACCGACTTCACCTACCTGCGTTTGACCGACGCCGGCCTGGTACGCAAACCCGCCATCGACGTAGAACCGGCCGACACCGCCGACCTGGCCAAGGGCCTGATCCGCGTGCTCGACGATCAGGGCCAGGCCCTGGGCCCGTGGGCCGAAGGCGTCTCCACCGAGATCATGCGCAAAGGCATGCGCGCCATGCTCAAGACGCGCATTTTCGACAACCGCATGGTGGTCGCCCAGCGTCAGAAAAAAATGTCGTTCTACATGCAAAGCCTTGGCGAAGAAGCCATCGGCAGCGCCCAGGCCCTGGCCTTGAATATCGACGACATGTGCTTCCCCACCTATCGCCAGCAAAGCATCCTGATGGCCCGCGACGTGCCGCTGGTGGACCTGATCTGCCAACTGCTGTCCAACGAGCGCGACCCGCTCAAGGGCCGCCAGTTGCCGATCATGTATTCGGTCAAGGAGGCGGGCTTCTTCACTATTTCCGGCAACCTTGCCACCCAATTCGTCCAGGGCGTGGGCTGGGGCATGGCCTCGGCGATCAAGGGCGATACCAAGATCGCCTCGGCCTGGATCGGCGACGGCGCCACCGCTGAATCGGACTTCCACACCGCCCTCACCTTCGCCCACGTGTACCGCGCGCCGGTGATCCTCAACGTGGTCAACAACCAGTGGGCGATCTCCACCTTCCAGGCCATCGCTGGCGGTGAAGCCACCACCTTCGCCGGACGCGGTGTGGGTTGCGGCATCGCTTCCCTACGCGTGGACGGCAACGACTTTATCGCCGTGTACGCCGCCTCGGCCTGGGCCGCCGAGCGTGCGCGCCGTAACCTGGGGCCCACCCTGATCGAGTGGGTCACCTACCGCGCCGGCCCGCATTCCACCTCCGATGACCCATCCAAGTACCGTCCCGCCGACGACTGGAGCCACTTCCCCCTGGGCGACCCGATTGCCCGCCTCAAGCAGCACTTGATCAAGATTGGCCAGTGGTCCGAAGAGGAACACGCGGCGGTCAGTGCAGAACTTGAAGCCGAAGTGGTCAAGGCGCAGAAAGAAGCCGAACAGTACGGCACCCTGGCCGGTGGCCAGATTCCAAGCGCCGCGACCATGTTCGAGGATGTCTATAAAGAGATGCCGGAGCACTTGAAGCGCCAGCGTCAAGAGCTGGGGGTGTGACATGAACGACCACAACAACAGTATCGAACTGGAAACCGCCATGACCACCACCACCATGACCATGATCCAGGCCCTGCGCTCGGCCATGGATGTGATGCTTGAGCGTGACGACAACGTGGTGGTGTTCGGCCAGGACGTCGGTTACTTCGGCGGCGTGTTCCGTTGCACCGAAGGCTTGCAGACCAAGTACGGCAGCTCGCGGGTGTTTGACGCCCCGATCTCGGAAAGCGGCATCGTCGGCGTGGCCGTGGGCATGGGCGCTTACGGCCTGCGCCCGGTAGCGGAAATCCAGTTCGCCGACTACGTCTACCCCGCCACCGACCAGATCATTTCCGAAGCGGCACGCCTGCGTTATCGCTCGGCCGGCCAGTTCACTGCGCCCTTGACCATGCGCATGCCCTGCGGCGGCGGCATCTATGGCGGCCAGACCCACAGCCAGAGTATCGAAGCGGTGTTCACCCAGGTCTGCGGCCTGCGCACGGTGATGCCGTCCAATCCCTATGACGCCAAGGGCCTGCTGATCGCCTCCATCGAAAACGATGACCCGGTGATCTTCCTGGAGCCCAAGCGCCTGTACAACGGCCCGTTCGACGGTCACCACGACCGCCCGGTAACGCCGTGGTCCAAACACCCCCAAGCCCAGGTGCCGGACGGTTACTACACCGTGCCCCTGGACGTAGCCGCCATCGTGCGCCCAGGCTCGGCCGTGACCGTGCTGACCTATGGCACCACCGTGTATGTGTCGCAAGTCGCCGCTGAAGAAACCGGCATCGACGCCGAGGTCATTGACCTGCGCAGCCTGTGGCCGCTGGACCTGGAGACCATCGTCAAGTCGGTGAAAAAGACCGGCCGTTGCGTGGTGGTGCATGAGGCCACGCGCACCTGCGGCTTTGGTGCCGAGTTGGTCTCGCTGGTGCAAGAGCATTGCTTCCACCACCTGGAAGCGCCGATCGAACGCGTCACTGGTTGGGACACTCCCTACCCGCACGCGCAGGAGTGGGCGTATTTCCCAGGGCCGTCCCGAGTGGGCGCGGCGTTGAAACGGGTCATGGAGGTCTGAATGGGCACGCACGTTATCAAGATGCCGGACATTGGCGAAGGCATCGCGGAAGTTGAATTATCGGTATGGCATGTAAAGGTCGGCGACCTGGTGGTTGAAGACCAGGTGCTGGCGGATGTGATGACCGACAAGGCGATGGTGGATATTCCCTCGCCGGTCCACGGCAAGGTGATTTCCCTCGGCGGCGAGCCGGGTGAGGTCATGGCAGTGGGCAGCATTTTGATCAGCATTGAAGTGGAAGGCGCAGGCAATACCAAGGATATGCCGGAGGTTGCCGAGCCGGCGAAGGCCGCGCCACCTGTGGCCGAAGCCAAACCGGTACAGGCGCCGGTAGAAAGCAAGCCCGCTGCAGTAGTGAAAGCGCCGCAAGCGCCCGTGGCCCGTGAAGCCAGCGAACGCCCGTTGGCCTCGCCTGCCGTGCGCAAACACGCGCTGGATGCCGGGATTCAACTGCGCCTGGTCCAGGGCACAGGGCCTGCGGGCCGGATTCTGCATGAAGACCTGGAGGCTTACTTGCGCCAGGGCCCGGCAACGGGCGCCAGCGCCGCCAACCCGTATGCCGAGCGCACTGACGAACACCAGATCCCGGTGATCGGCATGCGCCGCAAGATTGCCCAGCGCATGCAGGACGCCACCCGCCGCGCCGCGCATTTCAGCTACGTGGAAGAGATCGACGTCACCGCCCTCGACGAGTTGCGCATGCACCTCAATGAGAAGCACGGTGCGACACGCGGCAAGCTGACCCTGCTTCCGTTTATCGTGCGGGCCATGGTTGTAGCCTTGCGCGACTTCCCGCAGATCAATGCGCGTTACGACGACGAAGCCCAGATCATCACTCGCCTTGGTGCCGTGCACGTGGGCGTTGCCACCCAGAGCGACGTGGGCCTGATGGTGCCGGTGGTACGCCACGCCGAAGCCCGCAGCCTATGGGGCACTGCCGAAGAAATCGCGCGTTTGGCCAACGCCGCACGTACAGGCAAGGCCAGCCGTGAAGAGCTGTCCGGTTCCACCATCACCCTGACCAGCCTTGGCGCCCTGGGCGGCATTGTCAGTACGCCAGTGCTGAACCTGCCGGAAGTGGCCATCGTCGGCGTCAACCGTATCGTTGAGCGGCCGATGGTGATCAAGGGCCAGATCGTGGTGCGCAAGATGATGAACCTCTCCAGCTCTTTCGATCACCGCGTGGTCGATGGCATGGACGCGGCGCAATTCATCCAGGCCATTCGCGGCCTGCTCGAACAACCCGCCAGCCTGTTCCTGGAGTAAGGGCATGACTCAGACATTGCACACCACGCTGCTGATTATCGGCGGCGGCCCCGGCGGTTATGTCGCGGCGATTCGCGCAGGCCAACTGGGCATCCCCACCATTCTGGTGGAAGGCCAAGCACTGGGCGGCACCTGCCTGAACATTGGCTGCATTCCATCCAAGGCGCTGATCCATGTGGCCGAGCAGTTCCAGCAAACCGTGCACCATAGCCAGGGCTCGCAGTTGGGCATTGAGGTGGATGTGCCGACTTTGGACATCCGCAAGAGCGTGGAATGGAAAGACGGCATCGTTGACCGCCTGACCACCGGCGTCGCCGCACTGCTGAAAAAACACAAGGTGCAGGTGATCCATGGCTGGGCCAAAGTCATCGACGGCAAGACCGTCGAGGTGGGCGAGCAACGCATCCAGTGCGAACACCTGCTGTTGGCCACCGGCTCGACAAGCGTCAACCTGCCGATGCTGCCGATTGGCGGGCCGATTATCTCGTCCACCGAAGCCCTGGCACCGACCCATGTACCCAAACGTTTGATCGTGGTGGGCGGTGGTTATATCGGCCTGGAACTGGGGATTGCCTACCGCAAGCTTGGTGCCGACGTCAGCGTGGTCGAGGCCCAGGCGCACATCCTGCCGGCCTACGACGCCGAGCTGACCCTGCCGGTGGCTGAATCCCTGAAGAAACTCGGCGTGAAGCTGTACCTGGAACACAGCGTCACCGGCTTTGCCGACAACAAGCTGCAAGTACGTGCACCCAATGGCGACACCCTGGCGCTGGACACCGACCAGGTGCTGGTCGCCGTGGGGCGCAAACCCAACACCCAAGGCTGGAACCTCGAAGCGCTGAACCTGGACATGAACGGCGCGGCGATCAAGATCGACAGCCGCTGCCAGACCAGCATGCGCAACGTGTACGCCATTGGCGACCTCAGTGGCGAGCCGATGCTGGCGCACCGGGCCATGGCCCAGGGCGAAATGGTTGCCGAACTGATCAGCGGCAAGGCCCGCGAATTCAACCCGGCGGCAATTCCGGCGGTGTGCTTTACCGACCCGGAACTGGTGGTGGTCGGCAAGACCCCGGACGAGGCCAAGGCTGCTGGCCTGGATTGCATTGTGTCGAGCTTCCCGTTCGCCGCCAATGGCCGGGCCATGACGCTGGAGTCCAAGGCCGGCTTCGTGCGGGTGGTGGCGCGGCGTGACAATCACTTGATTGTTGGCTGGCAAGCGGTGGGGGCTGGGGTTTCGGAACTCTCCACTGCGTTTGGCCTGAGCCTGGAAATGGGCGCGCGCCTGGAGGATGTGGCCGGCACCATTCATGCCCATCCGACCCTGGGTGAAGCGGTGCAGGAAGCGGCGTTGCGGGCGTTGGGCCACGCGTTGCACCTGTAAAAACACAACCCCTGTAGGAGCGAGCTTGCTCGCGAAAATCGCCAACGATAACGCGGGCCACCCAGTTAAACGCGGCGTCCTTGCGTTCTTCGCGAGCAAGCTCGCTCCTACAGGGGATGCGAACAGCCCTGTGAATGCAGTATTGTTCGCCCATCCAGAAAAAAATCCGACTTGACCAGAGATAGAGGGTGTCATGGGTAACGAGAGCATCAATTGGGACAAGCTGGGTTTTGACTACATCAAGACCGACAAGCGGTTTCTCCAGGTCTGGAAGAACGGCGAATGGCAAGCTGGCACCCTGACCGACGACAATGTGCTGCACATCAGCGAGGGCTCCACTGCCCTGCATTATGGCCAGCAATGCTTCGAGGGCCTGAAGGCCTACCGTTGCAAGGACGGCTCGATCAACCTGTTCCGCCCGGACCAGAACGCCGCCCGCATGCAGCGCAGCTGTGGCCGCCTGCTGATGCCACAAGTGCCGACCGACGCGTTCATCGACGCCTGCAAACAAGTGGTCAAGGCCAATGAGCGCTTCATCCCGCCGTACGGCAGTGGCGGCGCGCTGTACCTGCGCCCGTTCGTGATCGGCACCGGTGACAACATCGGCGTGCGTACCGCGCCGGAATTCATCTTCTCGGTGTTCTGCATCCCGGTCGGTGCCTACTTCAAGGGCGGCCTGGTGCCGCACAACTTCCAGATCTCCGGCTACGACCGCGCCGCGCCGCAAGGCACCGGTGCCGCCAAGGTTGGTGGCAACTACGCCGCCAGCCTGATGCCGGGTTCGGAAGCGAAGAAATCCGGCTTCGCCGACGCGATCTACCTGGACCCGATGACCCACTCGAAAATCGAAGAAGTCGGCTCGGCCAACTTCTTCGGCATCACCCACGACAACCAGTTCATCACGCCGAAGTCGCCTTCGGTATTGCCAGGCATCACCCGCCTGTCGCTGATCGAACTGGCCCAGACCCGCCTGGGCCTGGAAGTGGTCGAGGGCGAAGTGTTCATCGACAAGCTGGATCAGTTCAAGGAAGCCGGCGCCTGCGGTACCGCAGCGGTGATCTCGCCTATCGGCGGCATTCAGTACAACGGCAAGCTGCATGTGTTCCACAGCGAGACCGAAGTCGGCCCGATCACCCAGAAGCTCTACAAAGAGCTGACCGGTGTGCAGACCGGTGACGTGGAAGCGCCAGCGGGTTGGATCGTCAAGGTCTGACAGCCACAAAAGCCAGCGACACCACAAAACCCTGTGGGAGCTGGCTGGTTGATCGTTCCCACGCTCCGCTTGATCGTTCCCACGCTCTGCGTGGGAATGCAATGCATCCCCTGACGCTCCGCGTCACCTGTTGTCCGGCGGGACGCGGAGCATCCCAGGCGGCATTCCCACGCAGAGCGTGGGAACGATCAAAGGCCTATCGCTATCGCAGGCAAGCCAGCTCCCACACTGGTTTCTGCACCTTCATGAGCGTGGCGTAATATTCTCGGCAATCTTCTTGCCCATACTGATCCTCGGCTCCACCCCATACCCCAACGCCTCATAAAACCCCACCACCACGTCATTACCGCCGGTGATCTGCAGGTTGATCTTCATGCAACCCAGCGCTGTCAACGCCTGTTCGGCATAGCGCACCAGCGACGACCCCAGGCCATGGCGCCGATAGTCGGTATGCACCGCCACCGAATACAACCAGCCACGATGCCCGTCATAGCCGGCGAGGATGGTACCGATCACGGCTTTGTTGTCGGTGGCAACGAAGAACAACCCGTCATTGACCGCCAGTTTCTTATCAATCGCCAGGCTCGGCAGGTTATGCGCGGTGTCATAGCCAAACGCCTGCTGCCATAACTCAATCACCTGGGCACGGTGTTGACGGTCGCGATACGGCCCGATGGGGTGGCGGGACAACAGCGCCTTTTCCATCACCAACGTGCGCTCGTTGCCGTGGTACACGTCACGCACGTTGTGAAAACCCAGCTTGGCGTAGAAGGCTTGCGCCGTCAGCGAGGACGGCACGCTCAGCACCGTCACGCCGGCTTCACGGGCGCGCAGCTCGATCTCGATCATCAACAATCGGCCAATCCCCTGCCCTTGCAGCGCCGGGTTGACGAACACCGAGCGCACCACATTGCCATCCAGTGCGGCCGTAGCGACGATCAGTTGATCCTGAGTCGCCACCAATACTACCCGCCGCTGGAGCAATGCCAGCACAGCGTCGGGGGTGAAGTTGCTGGCAACCCGCGCAATCACATCCGCTGGGTAATCACGTGCGTTGCTGCTGTGCAGCGCAGCCAGGATGACGTGGCTGATACCTTCGGCATCGGAAGGTTGGGCAAGGCGAACAGCGGTAGACATGGTTCCTCCTGGCTGACACAGCGATAACAATCACCACAATACCAATGTGGGAGCTGGCTTGCCTGCTCCCACAGGTTGATCGTATTTCAATCTGACAGCCGATTCGGCTGCGCCCCCCCCCGTTTTCAGCTTTCTTGGCTGAGCCACCCCGCTGTTTCAGCCGGGATCCTTTCCCCGCAACGCACACAATAGCGGCACAAGATCCCCAACGGACCCGTGCCCCCATGCAAACCACCAACACCGTCCTGATGATCCGCCCGGCGCGCTTTGCCTTCAACCCGGATACCGCGATCAACAACCGTTTCCAACGCCCGCCGCTGGACCCGCTCAGTGCACAGCACAAAGCGCTGGAGGAGTTCGACGGTTATGTCGACACCCTGCGCCAGCATGGCGTGGAGGTGCTGGTGGTGCAGGACACGCCGGCGCCTCATACGCCCGACTCGATCTTCCCCAACAACTGGTGGAGCAGCCATGCCGACGGCAGCCTGGTGCTCTACCCCATGGAAGGCCAGAACCGCCGACTGGAGCGCAATAAGGGCGTGCTGCAAGTACTGGAGCAACGCTTTGCGATCAACACCACCATCGACCTCAGCCACCTGGAACAACAGAACATCTTCCTGGAAGGCACCGGCAGCATGGTACTCGACCGCCAGCACCGCATCAGCTACGCGTGCCATTCGGGGCGCACCCACCACGCGGCCCTGCGCCAGTTTGCCGAACGCCTCGACTACCAACTCTTTGTGTTCCACGCCCTGGACCGTCACCAGGCCCCCATCTACCACAGCAACGTGATGATGAGCGTTGGCCGCGACCTCGCGGTGGTGTGCCTGCAGGCCCTGCCCGACGACAGCGAGCGCCTGGCCCTGGAACGCTCCCTGCGTGACACCGGCAAGGACATCCTCAGCCTGGACTTCGACCAGTTGGAAGCCTTCGCCGGCAACATGCTGGAGGTCCACGACCGGGACGGCCAGCCATTGCTGGTGATGTCCGCCAGTGCCTGGGGCGCCCTGCATCCGGCGCAGCGTCAGCATGTGGAACGCCATACGCGGCCGGTGGTGGTGAGTATCGACAACATCGAACGCATCGGCGGCGGCAGTGCCCGCTGCATGCTTGCCGAAGTGCATCTGCCGGCCCGTCCCTCATTTCAATAAGGAGTCCTGCCATGACCCGTTATATCGACGTCAACGACCTCAGCTACCTGGTTTCGCAAAAAGGCCTGCAAACCTGTATCACCGAGATGGCCGACTACATTCGCGCCGACTACCTGCGCTGGCAGGATTTCGAAAAGTGCGCGCGCTTGGCCAACCACTCACCGGATGGCGTGATCGAGCTGATGCCGGTGTCCGACGCTTCGCTGTACGCTTTCAAGTACGTCAACGGCCACCCGAAAAACACCCTGGCCGGCATGCTCACCGTGATGGCGTTCGGCGCCTTGGGCGACGTCGACACCGGCAAACCGGTGCTGCTGGCGGAGATGACCCTGACCACTGCGATCCGCACCGCTGCCACCTCGGCCCTGGTCGCCCGCTCCCTGGCCCGCGCCAACAGCCGCAGCATGGCGCTGATCGGCAACGGCTGCCAAAGCGAATTCCAGGCTCTGGCCTTCCACGCCATGCTTGGCATTACTGAAATCCGCCTGTTCGACATCGACCCCCAGGCCACCGCCAAGCTCGCCGCCAACCTCAAGGCGTTCCCGGCGATCAAGGTGATCCTGGCCGCCAGCGTCGCCGAGGCAGTCAAAGGCGCGGACATTGTCACCACCGTGACTGCAGACAAGGCCTACGCCACCATCCTGACTGACGAGATGATCGAGCCAGGCATGCACCTCAATGCCGTGGGCGGTGACTGCCCGGGCAAGACCGAGCTGGACCGCCGTATCGTCGAGCGCGCCAGGGTGATCGTCGAGTACGAACCGCAAAGCCGCATCGAAGGCGAAATCCAGCACATGCCGGAAGATTCGCCGGTCACCGAGCTGTGGCAAGTGATCAACGGCCAACAGCCGGGCCGCGAGAATGAACGCCAGATCACCCTGTTCGACTCGGTGGGTTTTGCTATCGAAGACTACTCGGCCCTGCGCTATGTACTGGACGTGGCCAAGGCCCTGGATGTGGGCAGCGAGCTGGAGCTGGTGCCAGACCTGGCCGACCCGAAAGACCTGTTTGCACGCCTGGCCCAGCAACCTGTGGTACAGCATAAAAAGCGCGCCTGAAACCGCTCTGGCTTGCCGCTTTGCGCCCAGGGCAGGCCAGATTCGGGTGGGTTGAAAGCCGATTTTGCCGGTGTCACAGCCGATTCCGCTGCATTGCCTGTTTTAACAGCGCAATTTGCGCTTTGCGCAGGGGGTAAACGACACAAAAAACGCACCATCATGAAGCATTCTCTGCTCCCAGTTATTCACTGCCCCTGACATCAATTACAAAATATAGGGACCGACACATGACTCCTCTGCGATCACTCTTCGCTGCGTTGCTGTTGCCACTGTGCGCCACTGCTGCCCACGCCCAGGACTGGAAAGAAATCCGGTTTGGCGTGTTCCCCGAATACCCGCCCTTCGAATCCGTCGCCGCCGACGGCAGCCTGCAAGGTTTCGATATCGAACTGGGCAACGCCATCTGCGCCAAGCTCGAAGTGAAATGCACCTGGGTGCACAACGAATTCGACGGCATGATCCCGGCCCTGCGTGCGCGCAAGTTCGACGCGATCATGTCCTCCATGGCCGTGACCCCGGCCCGCGAGAAAGTCATCGACTTCACCGACCGCCTGTTCCTCAGCCCCACCTCGGTGATCACCCGCAAAAACGCCACCTTCGGTGACACCCCCGAGTCGCTGAACGGCAAGCAGGTTGGCGTGCTGCAAGGCTCGTTGCAGGAAGCCTATGCCCGCGCGCACCTGGCCAAGCTCGGTGCACAGATCAAGGCGTACCAGTCTCAGGAACAGAACTACGCCGACCTGCAAAACGGCCGCCTCGACGCCACCCTGACGGACAAGCTCGAAGCCCAGCTCAACTTCCTGTCCAAGCCCGAAGGCGCCGACTTCAAGACCGGCCCGGCCTTCAAGGACCCGACCCTGCCTCTGGACATCGCCATGGGCCTGCGCAAGAACGACCAGGCGTTGCGTGAGCTGATCAACAAGGGCATCGCCGCCGTCCAGGCCGATGGCACCTACGCCCAGATCCAGAAGAAATATTTTGGCGATCAGGACATCTACAACGAGTAACCGGCAACCCGTGCCCATGTGGGAGCGGGCGTGTTGTGGCGAGGGAGCTTGCTCCCGCTGGGGTGCGAAGCGCCCCCAAAAAGCCGGCTCCAGCTGCGCTGTCGAACGGGAGCAAGCTCCCTCGCCACAACAAGCAGTTCCCACAGTAAATCCGTGCACTCCTTCGAGATCTTCCCCATGAACGACCTCCTCAACCTGCAAGGCTACGGCCCCATGCTGGCCCAGGGTGCCTGGATGACGCTCAAGCTGGCGTTCCTCGCCCTGGCCCTGAGCCTTACCCTGGGCCTGGTCGCCGCGGGCGCCAAACTCTCCAGCGTCAAATGGCTGCGCGTGCCGGCCACGCTCTACACCACGTTGATCCGCAGCGTGCCGGACTTGGTGCTGATCCTGCTGATCTTCTACAGCCTGCAACTGTGGCTCAACGACCTGACCGAAGCGTTCGGCTGGGACTACGTTGAAATCGACCCGTTTACCGCCGGGGTGATCACCCTGGGGTTTATCTACGGCGCGTATTTCACCGAGAACTTCCGGGGTGCGATCCTCAGCGTGCCGGCCGGCCAACTGGAAGCCGCCACCGCCTACGGCCTGAGCCGCTGGCAGCGCTTTCACCTGGTGCTGTTCCCGCAACTGATGCGCTTTGCCCTGCCGGGCCTGGGCAATAACTGGCTGGTGCTGCTCAAGTCCACGGCGCTGGTGTCGATCATCGGCCTGTCAGACCTGGTCAAGGCCGCGCAGAACGCCGGCAAGTCCACCAGCGAGCCGCTGTACTTCCTGATCCTCGCGGGCCTGGTGTACCTGGTGATTACCACCCTCTCCAACCGCATCTTCAAGCGCCTGGAACGGCGCTATAACCTGGGCATCAAGGGGATGGCGCGATGATCGAATTGTTCCAGCAATACGGCCTGGCCTACCTGTTCAGCGATGGCAGCGGCCTGTCCGGTGTCGCCATGACCTTGTGGCTGTTCATTATCTCGGTGGTACTGGGCTTCGCCCTGTCGATCCCCCTGGCGCTGGCACGCGTCTCAGAACATTTCTGGCTGCGCTGGCCGGTGGAGGTCTACACCTACCTGTTCCGCGGCACGCCGCTGTATATCCAATTGTTGATTTGCTACACCGGGCTGTACAGCCTGGAAGTGGTGCAGGACAACGCCCTGCTCAACCAGTTTTTCCGCAATGCGCTGAACTGCACGCTGTTGGCGTTTGTGCTCAACACCTGCGCCTACACCGTGGAAATCTTCGCCGGGGCAATCCGCAACATTCCCCATGGCGAGATCGAAGCGGCACGCGCCTATGGCCTGCACGGCTGGCGGCTGAACCTGTTTGTGATCGTGCCCGCCGCATTGCGTCGTGCCCTGCCGGCCTACAGCAATGAAATGATCCTGATGCTGCACGCCACGTCACTGGCGTTTACCGCCACCGTCGCCGACATCCTCAAGGTCGCCCGCGATGCCAATGCCGAGACGTTCCTGACCTTCCAGGCCTTCGGCATCGCCGCCCTGCTCTACATGCTGCTGTCCTTTGCACTGGTGGGCCTGTTCAGGCTGGCCGAACGTCGCTGGATGCGCTTTCTTGTTCCTACCCGAGGCTAACCCATGAATCAGTCCGCGCAGGCCCTGGCCGCTTATCCAATGGATGTACCCGTCGGCAAAACCGCCACGGCGGCCATCAAGCTGCAAGTCGAAGGTATCCATAAACGCTACGGCGAACACGAAGTGCTCAAGGGCGTGTCCCTCAATGCACGCCAGGGCGATGTGATCAGCCTGATCGGCGCCAGCGGCTCGGGCAAAAGCACGATGCTGCGGTGCATCAACTTTCTGGAACAGCCTGACGCCGGGGTGATCACCCTGGACGGCATCAGCATCGAAATGCAACCAGGCCGCGCCGGCACCCGTGCGCCGCACCAGGCGCAACTGCAAAACCTGCGCACGCGCCTGGCCATGGTGTTCCAGCACTTCAACCTGTGGAGCCACATGACCGTGCTGGAAAACATCACCATGGCCCCGCGCCGGGTGCTGAACGTGAGCGCCGCCGAAGCCGAGAAACGTGCGCGGCTGTACCTGGACAAGGTGGGCCTGCCGAGCCGCGTGGCGGATCAATATCCGGCGTTCCTGTCCGGTGGCCAGCAGCAGCGCGTCGCGATTGCGCGGGCGCTGGCGATGGAGCCGGAGATCATCCTGTTTGATGAACCCACCTCGGCCCTGGACCCGGAGCTTGTAGGAGAAGTGCTTAAAGTCATACAGACGTTGGCCGAGGAAGGTCGTACCATGCTGATGGTCACCCACGAAATGGGCTTTGCCCGCCAGGTGTCCAGCCAAGTACTGTTCCTGCATCAGGGCCGAGTCGAGGAACACGGCGGCGCCGAGATCCTCGACCATCCCACCAGCGAACGCTTGCAGCAATTTCTTTCCAACCGTTTGAAGTGAACTCATGGATACCAAGGCCCACGGACCCCATTCTTCCCCTACGCTGGATCGCATCGACGAAGCGATCATCGACGTACTCAGGCATCAGGGGCGTATCACCTACGAAAAGCTCTCGTCACTGGTGCACCTCACCCCCAGGCCCTGCCTGGAACGGGTGCGCAAGCTGGAACGACGCGGGGTGATCCGTGGGTATGGGGCGATCATCGATGTGCAGATGGTCTCACCGGGGCTGTCGCTGCTGGTGCTGGTGGCCCTGTCCAACCAAAGCGGGCGCTCGGCGCAAAAGGCCTTCGAAGCCTGCGTGAAAGCCTGCCCGCAGGTATTCGAATGCCAGTTGATCAGCGGGCCGTTCGACTACAGCCTGCGCATGCGCTGCCGGGATATGGAGCATTACCGGGTGCTGACCGAGACCTGGTTGAACAATGATGAGTTGCACATTGATAAGCTGGTGGCGCATCCGGAGTTGGCGGTGGTCAAGAACACCGCGACCGAACTGGCCTGAACCAGCTAGCTCGTTCCCACGCTCTGCGTGGGAATGCATCCAATGACGCTCCGCGTCACAACTTCAAGAGCAGACGCGGAGCGTCCAGGGTGGCATTCCACGCAGAGCGTGGGAACGATCAATCAGTCACCCCACATCTGACGGGTCGACCGCTATCGCAGGCAAGCCAGCTCCCACATTGACCGGGTTTGCAATTCTTTTGCCTGGCTTGGCACCCACCAGCTTCGCCTGCCCATCCTTCTGCTTGCCCGTACGCGCCTCGCTGATCAGCCCCGGGATCAACTTGCCCTCCGGCAAATTCTTCCAGAAGCGGCTGGGTAAATGCCCTTCCATCACCTTGGGGTTCAGCCGCGCCGGGTTGAAGATGTGGCTGTAGTAGGTCAACCACATCGCACTGTGGGGATCTTCAACATTCTGTGCCAGTTGCTGCCAGGCCTCGGGGCACTGGCGCTGATGAATCAATTGCTCGCCGTCGTAATACACCCCGTCCAGGGGCGTGGCGATCATCCAGCGATGGCGGCCCATGCGCCCGATAAAATGCTCGCTGGCGCTCTTGAGAATGTCATGGGCCGGCTCATGCCAGGCCACGTACTCCGGCAGTTCCGGCCCGGCCCCGTGCGGCAGCGCGATGAAGCGCACAAACGCATGCAAGTGGTGGGCTTCCCGGCTGACTTGCTTGATGCGCCGCTGCAATTCGCTGCCAAGCTTGTCACCCGCGAGCATGGCCGTGCGATCACCATGGCTGACCCGCCACAGCACTTCATACAACAGGCTCCAGCGCTGATCACCGTGATAACAGGCAGCGGACTCCAACAATTGCAACAACGCCTTGGGTATGCGCGCCTGAAACGGCCCCATCCCTGGTGGGATCAGTTCATCGGTAGCGAACAGGTCCGCCGCCTGCACCTCGCCCCAACTGACCTGGCTGGGGTCGACCTGATGGCTGAGTAACCAGCGGGCCTGTTCGCGCCAGGTGCTGAACAGGTTGTCGCACTCCAGGCTGATCATCCCCACAGCCCCATCTGTTGCGGCTGCGGACGGTCACGCAATTGTTCGCGCAACAACACACTGGTGCTGTCGGCCTGCTGCGGGTGGTAGTCGCTGGTGATGAAAAACGGCTTGGCCTTGGCCAGCACGCAGCGCATGCGCGCCAGGTCTTCGAAGCGGATCTTGCGTTCACGGCGCAGGTCGACCAGGCGCTGGGTGGTGCGCAGGCCGATGCCGGGGATACGTGCGATCAGGGTCGGCTCGGCGCGGTTCAGGTCCAGGGGGAACACCTCGCGATGCTCCAGGGCCCAGGCCAGCTTGGGGTCGATATCCAGTGCCAGGTCACCGGGGCCGGCGAACAGCTCATTGGCGCTGAAACCGTAGCTGCGCAGCAGGAAATCAGCCTGGTACAAGCGGTGCTCGCGCATCAAGGGCGGCGCGGCCAGGGGTACGCTTTTCGGGCTGTTGGGGATGGGGCTGAACGCCGAGTAATACACGCGGCGCAGCTTGAAATTACCGTACAACGCCTCGGCACCGTGCAGGATGGTGCTGTCGTCGGTGTCGTCGGCACCGACGATCATCTGCGTGCTCTGCCCGGCCGGAGCGAAACGTGGCGCGCGGGGTTCGTTGAGCACCGTCTGTTCGCCGGTGTAGATGGTCTGCATGGCCTGCTTGATCGAGCCGATCTGCTTCTCGGGCGCCAGGGTTTGCAGGCTGGCGTCGGTGGGCAGTTCGATATTTACGCTGAGGCGATCGGCATAACGGCCAGCCTCGGCGATCAGGGCCGGGTCGGCATCGGGGATGGTCTTGAGGTGGATATAACCGCGAAAGTCATGCTCTTCGCGCAGCAGTTTGGCGACCCGCACCAGTTGCTCCATGGTGTAGTCCGACGAACGGATGATGCCGGAACTGAGGAACAGCCCACTGACGCAATTGCGCTTGTAGAAATCCAGGGTCAGGGTGACCACCTCCTCCGGGCTGAAGCGCGCACGGGGCACGTCGCTGGAGCGGCGGTTGACGCAGTATTGGCAGTCGTAGAGGCAGAAGTTGGTGAGCAACACCTTGAGCAACGACACGCAACGGCCATCGGGCGTGTAGCTGTGGCAGATGCCCATGCCATTGGTGGAACCCAGCCCCGCCTTGCCCTCGGAACTGCGCTTGGGCGCGCCACTGCTGGCGCAGGACGCGTCGTACTTGGCGGCGTCGGCGAGGATGCTGAGTTTTTCGATCAACTGCATGGAGGGCTACCGATACTGGTTTTTTGTACAGTACCAATAGCCACACTTTGTCACAAGTGCCGTCTGTAGGAGCGAGCTCTTGTGGCGAGGGAGCTTGCTCCCGCTGGGCTGCGAAGCGGCCCCAAAAGCTTGCGGGCGCTACGCACCCGAACGGGAGCAAGCTCCCTCGCCACAATAAGGGGATCGGTCAGCTGGCGGTTGCCAGCAGCAAGTCCTGCACCGAACGCGCCTTGCCACGGTGATGGTCCAGCGCATACAACGACGCCGCAATCTCATCCGCCCGAATCGGCAACACCGACAGCAAGGTATCGCTCAAGCCATGGCTGGCCTGGCTGAAGCCCTGGATGTAGATGCCAGCCTTGCAGCGCTCGTCGGTGACGATGCGGTAGTCGCGGGCCACTTCAAAGTCGCCCATGTAGGCTTGCAGCGGCGCCAGCAGTTCACGGTGCATCTGGCGCTCGTAGCCGGTGGCCAGGATTACCGCGTCGTAATGGTTGAGGCTGTTTTCGCCGGTGGCGCTATTGCGCAGGGCCAGTTCGATACCCAGCGGGCCTGGGGTGGCCTTCTCGACTACGGTCAGGGTGCGGAACGCCTGGCGGGCGATGCCGGAGACTTTCTGGCGGTAGAAAATCCCGTAGATTCGCTCGATCAGGTCCAGGTCCACTACCGAGTAGTTGGTGTTCTGGTATTCGGCGACCAAACGCTCACGCTCGGCACCGACTTGCTGGAACACCAGGTCAGTAAAGGCCGGCGAGAACACTTCGTTGACGAACGGGCTGTCGTCGGCCGGTTTGAGCGCCGAACCGCGCAGGATCATATCGACCTGCACCGACGGGAAGCTGTCATTGAGGTCGATAAAGGCTTCGGCCGCGCTCTGGCCGCCGCCGATCACGGCGATGCGCATCGGCTTGCCGTCTACGCACGGCTGGCTGGCCATGCGCTCCAGGTACTGGGAATGGTGAAACACCCGGCTATCGCCCTTGAGCGCCTTGAATGCCTCGGGGATGCGCGGTGTGCCGCCGGCGCTGACCACCACCGAACGGGTGGTGCGCACATGCTGCTCGCCCTGGGCATCACGGGAGATCACGCGCAACGCCTCGACCTGTTGCTGATGCAGGATCGGCTCGATGGCCAGCACTTCCTCGCCGTAGTTGGCCTGGGCCTGGAACTGCCCCGCCACCCAGCGCAGGTAGTCGTTGTACTCCATGCGGCAAGGGTAAAAGGTGCCCAGGTTGATGAAGTCCACCAGGCGGTCGTGGGCCTTGAGGTAGTTGACGAAGGAGTACGGGCTGGTGGGGTTGCGCAGGGTCACCAAATCCTTGAGGAAGGAAATCTGCAGTTCACTCTGGGTCACCAGGGTATTGCCGTGCCAGCGGTAGTCGGCTTGTTTGTCGAGAAACAGCACGTCCAGCTTGCCCTGGGCCTTTTCACGCTCCTGCAGGGCGATGGCCAGCGCCAGGTTCGAAGGGCCGAAACCGATCCCGATCAGGTCATGAACCGCGGGCGAAGCAATTGCCTGTGTCATTCCAGTGTCCTCTGGATAAGCCCCATGGCGGTGGGGCGGGAATACCTTCATGGCCTGAACAACAGGCCGTGTGTTGATAGGAAACGAGGACAGTGAAATAAAATTTAACTAACAGCCGATCAGTGCGCTTCCCACTCGCGCATGCGCACCCGGCAGTGCTTCATCGCGTTGACGATGTGTTTTTCCACCAGGCTGCGGGAAATGTTCAGGCGTTCAGCGATTTGCAGATGGGACAGGCCTTCGAGTTTGCGCAACAGGAAACTGTCGCGACAGGCCGCCGGCAGCTCGGCCAAGGCGCGCTCGAGCATCTCCAGGCGCTGGCCCTGGTGGTGGCTGGCGTGGGGGGAACAGGCGGCGAAGCGCTCTTCGTTGTCCAGCACCTCAAGAGGCTCGGACTGACGCAAGGCATTACGCCGATGGCCGTCGATCACCAGGTTCAAGGCGGTGCGGTACAGAAAAGCGCGGGGCTGTTCGATCGGGGTGTCGCTTGCGCGCTCGAGCACCCGCACATAAGCGTCATGCACCACATCTTCGGCCACCTGACGGTTGCCCAGCTTGGCGTTGAGGAAACACACCAGCTCGCGATAGTAGTTTTCCAACATGACTCCTGACCCACGGCCTTGGTACAAACGACACCCAGCCCCCTGTAGGAGCGAGCTTGCTCGCGAAAAACCCAAGAGCGCATCCCCTTACCTGGATGCGCCCGCAATCATTGGCGGTTTTGCCATCACCGATGATGGCAGTTTGAGTGTGTGCAATTTATAGTAATTCTCATCTACTTTTAAAGAACTCTCTCATCAGCGGTCGGTTTTTTTCGCAATTCGCGCTGTAACTACTTATGTAACAGCCTAAATTCCGGGGCATTTTCCTCGTTTACCTGTCAGCTCTGCGCGACTGCGCCCCGAACTTTCCTGGCTGGAAGCTACCCATGAAACGCCCTCGACCTGCCCGACGCGCCCTGCTTGTGGTGGCGTGCCTGATTCCCATCGTTGCGTTTGCCACCTGGCAGGGCCTGACGCCGGGCCGCGACGCCCTGGCCACCGTCACCGTGACCCGCGCCGACATCGAAAACAGCGTCACCGCCCTGGGCACCCTGCAACCGCGACGTTACGTAGACGTCGGCGCCCAAGCCTCCGGGCAGATCCGCAAGATCCACGTCGAGGCCGGTGACCAGGTCCAAGAGGGCCAATTGCTGGTGGAGATCGACCCCGCCACGCAAAAAGCCAAGCTCGACGCCAGCCGCTATGCCATCGAAAACCTGCAGGCCCAGTTGCAGGAGCAGAAAGCCCAGCACCAACTGGCCCATCAGAAGTACCAGCGTCAGCAGCGCCTGAGTGCCGGCAACGCCACCCGCGAGGAAGACGTGCAGACCGCCAAGGCGGAACTCAGCGCGACCCAGGCGCGGGTGCAGATGTTCCAGGCACAGATCCGCCAGGCCCAGGCCAGCCTGCGCAGCGATGAAGCCGAGTTGGGCTACACGCGCATCTACGCGCCAATGACCGGTACCGTGGTGGCCGTGGATGCACGCGTCGGCCAGACCCTCAACGCGCAACAGCAAACGCCGCTGATCCTGCGCATCGCCAAGCTGTCGCCCATGACGGTGTGGGCGGAAGTCTCCGAAGCCGACATCGGCCATGTCAAACCCGGCATGAGCGCGTATTTCACCACTCTGAGCGGTGGCAGCCGGCGCTGGACCAGCACCGTGCGCCAGATCCTGCCGATCCCGCCCAAACCCTTGAACGAAACCCAGGGCAGCGGCAGCCCGAGCAGCACCAGCAAGAGCGGCACTGGCCGAGTGGTGCTGTACACGGTGCTGCTGGACGTGGACAACGCCGACAACGCGCTGATGGCCGAGATGACCACCCAGGTCTTTTTCGTCGCCAGCCAAGTCAAGGACGCCCTCTCCGTACCCGTCGCCGCCTTGCAAAGCGTGCCCGGCTCCGCAGCGCAAATCGCCCGGGTGGTTGCCAAAAACGGAGCCATCGAAGACCGTGAAGTGCGCCTGGGCATCAGCGACCGCCTGCGGGTGGAAGTGCTCGAGGGGTTGAACGAGGGCGACCACCTGTTGATCGGCCCGGTTGATAACCATGGGGGCTGAAATGACCACGCCCCTGATTGAACTCAAAGGCATCCGCAAATCCTACGGCGGCGGCGACAGCCCGCAGGTCGATGTGTTGCGCGGCATCGACCTGTCGATCCATGCCGGCGAGTTCGTCGCCATTGTCGGCGCGTCGGGCTCGGGTAAATCGACGCTGATGAACATCCTCGGCTGCCTCGACCGCCCCACCGAGGGCGACTACCTGTTCGCCGGGGAAAACGTCGCCCACCTGGGCAGCGACGAACTGGCCTGGCTACGCCGCGAAGCCTTCGGTTTTGTGTTTCAGGGCTACCACTTGATTCCCTCAGGCTCCGCCCAGGAAAACGTCGAGATGCCGGCGATCTATGCCGGCATCAGCGCCGCCGAACGCCATGCCCGCGCCAGCGCCCTGCTCACCCGCCTGGGCCTGGCCGAGCGCACCGGCAATCGGCCGCACCAGCTGTCGGGTGGGCAACAGCAACGGGTGTCCATCGCCCGCGCCCTGATGAACGGCGGCCATATCATCCTCGCCGACGAACCCACCGGCGCCCTCGACAGCCATAGCGGCGCCGAGGTCATGGCCTTGCTCGACGAACTGGCGAGCCAGGGCCATGTGGTCATTCTGATTACCCACGACCGTGAAGTGGCGGCGCGAGCCAACCGCATCATCGAGATTCGCGACGGCCAGATCATCAGCGATTCGGCTGACACCCGCGCGGCCACACCCAGCGTGGCGGCCGGCGCCTTGCACGCCGTGGACCTGCGCCAACGCCTGGTCGACGGCGCCGAGCACAATGGTGCCTGGAAAGCCGAATTGCTGGATGCCGTGCAGGCCGCCTGGCGGGTGATGTGGATCAACCGTTTTCGCACGGCGCTGACGCTGTTGGGCATCATCATCGGCGTCGCGTCGGTGGTGGTGATGCTGGCAGTGGGCGAAGGCAGCAAGCGCCAGGTCATGGCGCAGATGGGCGCATTCGGCTCCAATATCATCTACCTCAGCGGATCTTCGCCCAACCCGCGTACGCCGCTGGGTATCGTGTCCCTCAACGATGTCGCGGCCCTGGCGACGCTGCCTCAGGTCAAGCGCATCATGCCGGTCAACGGCACCGACGCGGGAGTGCGCTTCGGCAACGTCGACTACATGGCTTACGTGGGGGGCAACGACACCAACTTCCCGGAGATCTTCAACTGGCCGGTGGTCGAGGGCAGCTACTTCACCGAGGCCGACGAACGCGCCGCCGCCACGGTCGCCGTGATCGGCGCGCGCATCCGCCAAAAATTGTTCAAGGACGTGGCCAGCCCTATCGGCCAGTACATCCTGATCGAGAACGTCCCCTTCCAGGTGGTCGGCGTGCTCGCGGAAAAAGGCTCCAGCTCCGGCAACAAGGACAGTGACGACCGTGTCGCCATTCCCTACAGCGCCGCCAGTGTCCGCCTGTTCGGCAGCTACAACCCCGAATACGTGGCGATTGCCACCACCGATGCACGCAAGGTGCATGAAGCCGAACGCGCCATCGACCAGTTGATGCTGAAGCTGCACAACGGCAAGCGCGACTACGAGCTGACCAACAATGCCGCGATGATTCAGGCCGAAGCCCGCACCCAGAACACCCTGTCGCTGATGCTCGGCTCGATTGCGGCGATCTCCCTGCTGGTGGGCGGCATCGGCGTGATGAATATCATGTTGATGACCGTGCGCGAACGCACCCGTGAAATCGGCATCCGTATGGCCACCGGGGCGCGCCAGCGCGACATCCTGCGCCAGTTCCTCACCGAGGCGGTGATGCTCTCGGTGGTCGGCGGCCTGTTCGGTATTGCCCTGGCATTGCTGGTAGGCGGCGTGCTGGTGCTGGCTGAAGTGGCGGTGCAGTTTTCCCTGGTGGCGGTGCTCGGCGCGTTTGGCTGTGCGCTGGTGACCGGCGTCGTATTCGGCTTTATGCCGGCCCGTAAAGCTGCCCGGCTCGATCCGGTTAAGGCGTTGACCAGTGAATAAACGATCTCTCACTCCACGACTGTCAGCGTTCAGTGTGTGCCTGTTGCTCACGGCCTGTGGCGCTAACCCGCCGGCCATCGACAGCGGCCTCGCCACGCCCGCCGCCTGGCACTATGCAGAACGCGAAGCGACCCAAGCCATCAACCAGCGCTGGTGGACGCAGTTTGGCAGCCCGGCGTTGAACCGCCTGATCGACCAGGCCCGTCGTGACAGTTTCGACGTAGCGGCCGCCATGGCGCGGGTCCGTCAGGCCCAGGCCACGGCGGTGATTGCTGGCGCGCCGCTGCTGCCGGAGCTGAAGTTCAACCTCACCGCCAGCCGGCAAAGACTGTTGCGCGGCAGCGGCAACTCGGACCTGGACGCCACCGAAAGCAATCGGACCGTCAACAGCTATGACGCCAGCCTCACCGCCAGCTATGAAATCGACTTCTGGGGGGGCCGCGCCGCTGCGCGCGACAGCGCCGTGCAGAGCCTGCACGCCAGTGAGTTCGCTCAGGCCAACGTGGAGCTGACCCTGCTCAGCAATGTCGCCGACCGCTACGCGCAAACCCTGGCCGCACGCCAGCGCCTGCAGATTGCCGAGCTCAACCTGGCGAATGCGCGCAATGTGCTGAACCTGGTACAGACCCGCCACGACGCCGGTTCCGCCACGGCCCTGGAACTGGCTCAACAGAAGAGCCTGGTGGCCACCCAGCAACGGCAATTGCCGCTGATCCAGCAATCGGTCGAAGAGTCGCAAATCACTTTGGCCGCCTTGCTTGGTCAACCCGTACAGGCCCTGGAACTGGGCGCTGAACCCTTCCAGGCATTGACCTGGCCGAGTATCGGGCCCGGTGTACCGAGCCAGTTATTGAGCCGGCGCCCCGACCTCGCCCAGGCCGAGGCCCAGTTGGCAGCGGCCCGTGCCGACGTCACGGTGGCCCGTGCAGCGATGCTGCCTTCAGTGACATTGGGCGCGACCCTCGGCTCTGGCGCATACAAGGCCCAAGAGGTCTCGCGCAGCCCCTTCTACACCCTGACCTCGGGCCTGATGGCGCCAATCTTCAACAATGGCCGGCTGAGCGCCGAGCGCGACAAGGCTCGGGCACGCCAGGATGAACTGCTGCAAAGCTACCGCGGGGCAATCATCAATGGCTTTGCCGATGTGGAAAAAGCCCTCAGCAGCATCACCCGCCTTGACCAGCAACGCCAGTGGCAAAGCGAGGAGCTGCAACAGGCGCAGGCCGCGTTTCAGATTGCCCAGAGCCGCTACGAAGCCGGTGCCGAAGACCTGCTCACGGTGCTGGAAACCCAGCGCACTTTGTACAGCGCCCAGGACCAGAGCGTGCTACTACGCCTGTCGCGCCTACAAGCCAGCATCGCCCTGTACAAGGCATTAGGCGGTGGCTGGAAAACCAACATCTGATAAACGAAACTCATATTTCATACACGAGTTGTTTCTTCACCCTACATTCTCCACCTCAAGGTCCTTGGTAAAAAAGCCGTTATCACACGGAAGCCCGGGACCTCATGATGAAACCCAGCGTTGTTGTAAAAGGCCTGGCCTGCATTGGCTGCTGGTTGATACCGAACCTGGCGCTGGCCAAGCCCTTGATCGCCCCCACCGCAATCGACTGGCTGCTGGACTGCCCCCTCACCACGACGGCGCACTTGAACCCGCAAGTGGTTGGCCGCACCCAATGCGGCCTGGTCAACGTCCCCCGCGACCATGCCGCACCCCAGCGCGGCCGCCTAAGCTTGAGCGTGACACGGGTAGGCGCACGGCAACCGCTCAACCGTGAAGGTGTCGTGTTCATCCAGGCCGGCGAACCCCTCCAGGCCCAGGACGCGCCTTTCGTTCTTCACCTCGCCAGCCGCTGGGAGTCGCTTGCCACCCAGGCCTATCGCACCCTGGTCGACCGGTATGACGTCATCGAGCTGAGCGCCCGCGACCTGCGCGAGGGCAATGCCGTGGAACAGGCCGCGCGGGACATGGAGTTCGTGCGCGGGCAACTTGACGAGGCGCGCCTCAACTACCTGGGCAACGCCGCTGCCACCCGCCTCGGCAGCCGCTACGGCACGCTGTTTCCCGAGCGTGTCGGGCGCATGGTGCTGATCAATGCCGAGCCTGGCGAAGCAGTCGCCACCGGTGTCGAGCAACTCTTGCTCAAGGAGTCGGCGCGCGCAGGCGCCGACGGCTGCGTCAACCGCTGGCTGGGGGATTTTCTCGCCTATGGTAGACAACCGCCGGCGTCCACGCGCTGTCTCGACCTCAGCGCCTGGGAGTAAGTAGCCCACGCATTTACGACCTCTTGCCACCAAAAACGACAGCCTGCGTTGACGCACTTCCCCAATCGTTATTAAGTGCTATTTATCCGCATTAATACGATAAATCACCGCCATGCTGACTCGCCCGCTACGCCGCAAACGCCAGAAGCTGTCCGATGTGATTGTCGAGTCGGTCAAGCGCTCGATCGTCACCGACGCCTTGAAGCCCGGCGACCGCCTGCCCACCGAACGCGAGCTGATGGAAAGCTTCCAGTGTTCCAAGGGTTCGGCACGCGAAGCGCTCAAGGCGTTGGAAGTGGAGGGCCTGGTGAGCACGCGCACCGGCCCCAGCGGCGGGGCTTACTTGAATCAGGCCGGCACCGAGCCGGCCAGCCGCGCCTTGCGCAATTACCTGCACTTCCAGCACTTGGACGGCGAGCAGGTCTACCAACTGCGCAAGGTCATCGAAGTGGAATTGGCGGTGTCGGTGCTCGGGCGTTTGAGCGAAAACGATTACACCGCCCTGCAAGCCAATGTGGATTTTTGCAGCGCCCCTGAAGACAGCGAAGCCGGCCAGCGCGAACAGCGCCTGGCGGAACTGGAGTTCCACAACCTGCTGGCCCGGGCCTGCCCCAACCCGCTGCTGAGCTTCATGGCGCAGTTTCTCAATGACTTGCTGCGCGACCTGGTGGTGCTGAAAAAAGCCTACAAGCCCAAACGCAAGCAGTTCGACGCGGCCAACCTCGACTATCACAAGCAACTGCTGATCGCCTTTCGCGCCGGGGACGAAAGCGCGGTGCGCAGCTTGATGCATGAACACATGTGCGATGCCGAACACCATATGACCGCGCTGGAAGGCCAAGTGAGCCCGCATTTCCTCTTGGAGTTCGACCACCCTTAAACACGCCAACAATCCAATGTGGGAACCCGATCAATGTGGGAGCTGGCTTGCCTGCGATGCGGGCGCCTCGGTGTTACAGGGGACCGAGTCGATGCCATCGCAGGCAAGCCAGCTCCCACAGTTGACCCCGTTCACCCGCGAAATCGAGTTATCCAATAACAAGCCTGCCCACAGGCCCTTGCTCCACCGTATCGCCCTTGCCGCTCCTGCCAATAACTAAACCAGGGAGTCACCCCATGCAGCGTCGTACGTTATTGAAAGCCAGCCTCACCGCGGCCGCCGCCCTCAGCCTTCCGCTGAGCGTGCGTTCGGCATTCGCCGCCGAGCCCTTTACCTTTTACGGCCTCAAGTCCATGTCTGGCGCCTTTGCCAGCTATGGCAAATTTGCCGACATGGGTTCGCGCCTGGCGGTGCAGCAACACGCCCAATTGCTCGGCCGCCCACTGAACTACAAGGTCATCGACACCGAAGGCAACGCCGGCAAGGCAGTGCGCAAGGTGCAGGAGGCCATCGCGCAGGACGGCGCACGGTTCTTCCAGGGATGCACGCTGTCATCTTCCGCGCTGGCAGTGGCCAAGGAAGTGGACAAGGTCGGCGGCGTGTTCATGACCCCGGTGGGCGCCGATGAAGTGACAGGCAAGGACTGCAACAAGGCGACCTTCCGCTGGTCGGTGCCCACCTACGGCGCGATACGCGAAACCATGGTGCCGCTGATCAAGCTGCTGCCGGACGCCAAGCGCTGGTACACCATCACCCCGCAATACGTATTCGGCGAAGCCTTGCTCGAAGGCGCCAGAAACGTGCTCAAGGAGCATGGCCTGGAACACGTGGGCAACAGCTACCACTCGCTGCAGGAACAGGAATTCTCCGGCTACCTGACCAACGCCATTTCCACCAAGCCCGATGTGCTGGTGCTGCTCAACTTTGGCAGCCAATCGTCCAACACCCTGCGCCAGGCCGTGAACTTCGGCATCAAGGAGCGCATGAAGGTGCTGCTGGTGTGGTCTGCCGGCCTGGATCAGTTCCAGGAACTGGGCAGCGATGTGCTCGAGGGCGTGTACCTCGGCGCACAGTACTGGCACCAGGTCGACACCCCGCTCAACCGTGAACTGGTCAAGCTGACCCAGGCCCAGTACGGCATCAACCCCACCTACCCGCTGGCCGCCGACTACATCAGCACCAAAGTCATGCTCGACACCATCATTGCCACCGGCAGCTTCGATGGCCCGACCGTGGCCAAGGCTCTGCAAGGCTTGAGCTACGAAGGCCCGACCGGCAAGGAGTCGATCCGCGCCGGCGACCACCAGGTGATCAAGGACTACTACCTGCTGATCGGCAAGGCCAGCGGCGACATGGCCGACAAGGACGACCTGGCCAAAGTGCTCAGCGCTGGCCAATCGTTCCCCGCAGTCGAGGCGACGGGCTGCACGCTCGGCTGACCGCTTAACTTTTGTCGCGCAGGGCCGTGCAAGCGGCCGTCTGCGGAGGGTGCCTGCATGCTTAATTTGTACCTGTTCCAGATTCTCAACGGCCTTGGGCTGGGGATGATCTACTTCCTGATCGCAGTGGGGCTGACGATCATTTTCGGCCTGCTCAACTTCGTCAACTTCGCCCACGGCGCGTTTTTCCTGCTCGGCGCCTACATCTGCTACACCGCGGTGAGCCTCACCGGCAACTTCTGGCTGGCGCTGCTGATCGCGCCGCTGGTGGTGGCCGCACTGGCCTGGGTGATCGAGCGCTTGCTGATCCAGCGCATCTACCACTTGCCACACATGTTCCAGATTCTGGTGACCCTGGGGATCGCCCTGATCATCCAGGAAGCCAGCGTGATGATCTGGGGCCCGGTGGGCAAAAGCGTCGCCGTGCCGGAACTGTTGCGCGGCGTGCTGGTGGTGGGTGATTTCGTCTACCCCTACTACCGCCTGTTCCTTATCGTATTTTCCGGGCTGGTGGGCCTGGGCCTGTGGCTGCTGCTGGAACGTACGCGCTTCGGTGCTCTGGTGCGCGCTGGCAGTGAAAGCACCGAAACCGTGTCGCTACTGGGCACCAATATTTTCCGCCTGTTCTCCATGACCTTCGCCCTTGGTGTCGCCCTGGCCGGTGTCGCTGGGGTGTTGTTTGCGCCCTTGCGCGGCGCCCAGCCCTTTGTCGGCCCGGAGATTCTGGGCATCGCCTTCGTGGTGGTGGTGATCGGCGGCATGGGCTCGTTCAGCGGTGCGCTGGTCGGCGGTTTGCTGGTGGGCGTGGTGCAAAGCCTGATGACCACACTCTGGCCCCAGGGTGCGAGCCTGATGATCTACGGCGCCATGGCCGTGGTGATTCTGGTACGCCCTTATGGCCTGTTCGGGAGAGCCTGACATGAGCGATAAAAATCCCCTGCCGTTTGCCAAGACCCAATCCAGAGCCATGTTGCTGTGGGTGTTGGCCGTGCTGATCGGCCTGCCGTTGGTGTTGCCCTCGGCGACCCTGGCCACCGAGATCCTGATCTTTGCCATGGCCGCCCTGGCTTGCAACCTGCTGCTGGGCTACACCGGGCTGCTGTCCTTCGGCCAAGGCATCTTCTTTGGTGCCGGTGCTTATTGTGCGGCGCTGTTGATGATCCACCTGCAACTGGGCCTGTTCACCGCGTTGCTGGGCGCGGCGATTGCCGGTGGTTTCCTGGCGCTGCTGGTGGGCGCCCTGGCGATTCGGCGCACGGGCATTTACTTCGTGATGCTCACGTTGGCGTTCAGCCAGATGGCGTACTTCGTCGCCTACACCCTGAGCGACTGGACCGGCGGCGACAACGGCCTGCTCAGCGTACCGCGCCCGGAAATTCGTGTGGGCGACACCGTGCTGCTGTCCCTGGCCGATGCCCGTGCCTTCTATGGTTTTGTCGCGGTGCTGTTCCTGCTGATCTTCATCGGCGCACGCCGGGTCATCGCTTCGCCGTTTGGCAGCACGCTGATGGCGATCCGCGAGAACGAAACCCGCGCCTCGGCCATCGGCTACGACACGCGCCACTTCAAGATCCTGGTGTTCGTGCTGTCCGGTGCGGTCACCGGGATTGCCGGGGCGTTGTACGCCATGCTGCTGCACTTTGTGCCGCTGTCGAATATCGACCTGGCAATGTCCGAGAACATCCTGATCATGACCATCGTCGGCGGCACCGGCTCGCTGTTCGGCTCGCTGCTGGGCGCCGGCTCCATCGTGCTGCTGGGCGACTTCCTTTCCGACCTGTGGCCGCGCTGGCTGATGCTGCTGGGGGTGATCCTGATCCTGGTGGTGATCTTCATGCGCGGCGGTTTGTGGGGCGGCCTCGCGTCGCTGTTCGAGAAGGTGCGCGGCACGCGCAAACCCGCGGTCGTCGCCAAGGAGGACGGGCTATGAGTATCTTGCTGGAAACCCAGAACCTGGAGCTGGCCTACGGCGCGTTCCATGCGGTCAATGGCGTCAACCTCAAGGTCGAAGCCGGCACCATCCACACCATCATCGGCCCCAACGGCGCGGGCAAGACCAGCCTGTTCCACTGCCTGACGGGTGAACGCCAGGCCACCGCCGGGGCGATCCATTTCGACGGCAAGAACCTGATGCGCAAGCCCGCCCACGGCCGCGTCGGCCTGGGCATGGCGCGCTCGTTCCAACTCACCAGCCTGTTCCAGAACCTCAGCGTGCGCGAAAACCTGCGCCTGGCCGCCCAGGGCCGCGATGGCTCGCGTGCCTTGAACTTCTGGCGTCGGGTGGACAGCCAGCGCGAACACCTGGAGATGGCCGACCAGGTGCTGGAACGCCTGCAACTCACGGCACGCGCCGACACCCTGGCCGGTGAGTTGTCCCACGGCCAGCAACGGGTGCTGGAGGTGGGCATGTCGATCTGCTCCAAACCCAAACTGTTGATGCTCGACGAGCCCACCTCGGGCATGGGCATCGACGATATTCCGATCATGACCCAACTGATCAGCGACCTTGGGCGCGACCATACGGTGCTGTTGATCGAACACAACATGAGCATCGTCATGTCCATCAGCCAGCGCATCACGGTGATGAGCCATGGGCAGATCCTGGTGGAAGGCACGCCGGAGTTCGTGCGCGCCGATGAACGTGTGCGTACTGCCTATCTTGGGGAGGCTGCCTGATGCTGATCGTCGAGAATATCCATTCCTACTACGACAAAAGCCATGTGCTTGAGGGCGTGTCGCTGAGCGTCAACCCTGGCGAACTGGTGACCCTGCTCGGCCGTAACGGTGCCGGCAAGACCACCACCCTGCGCAGCATCCTCGGCATCATCTGCCCGCGCCAGGGTCAGATCCACTTCAACGGCCAGGCGTTGGTAGGGCAAAAGATCTTTGAAATTGCGCGCCAGGGCTTGGCGCTGGTGCCGGAAAACCGCGGGATTTTCCGCCTGCTGACGGTGGAGGAAAACTTGCGCATCGCTGCCCGCAAGCACAGCCGCTGGCAACTGGAAGACGTATACGCCATGTTCCCGCGCCTCAAGGAGCGGCGCAAAAACGCCGGCCATGCGTTGTCCGGCGGCGAACAGCAGATGCTGGCCATCGCCCGCGCCCTGCTTAACGACCCCAAGCTGCTGATCCTCGACGAACCCACTGAAGGCCTGGCCCCGGTGATCGTCGACGAGCTGGTGAAGATCCTGCGCAAGGTCAAGGACGAGGGTCTGCCGGTGTTGCTGGTGGAACAGAACCTGATGGTCTGCGACAAGCTCGCCGACCGTCATTACGTGCTCGAACAGGGCCGCGTGGTGTACGAGGGCAGCGCCGCTGACTTCCGCGCCGACCCGACGATCAAAAACCGTTACCTGGCCTTGAGTGCCTGAGTGGAGATTCATGATGAACAGTCTTGCGCAACCGCTCCAGAGCAATGCCCCGCTGATCAACCGCGACCGCTTGTGGCAGTCACTGATGGACCTGGCCCGGCTCGGCGCCACGGCCAAGGGCGGCGTGTGTCGCCTGGCCCTCACCGACCTGGACCGCCAGGCCCGCGACCTGTTCGTGCAGTGGTGCGAAGCCGCCGGGTGCAGCGTCAGTGTGGATGCCATCGGCAATATTTTCGCGCGGCGCCCTGGACGCAACCCCGCCCTGCCCCCAGTCATGACCGGCAGCCATATCGACACCCAGCCCACCGGCGGCAAGTTCGACGGTTGCTACGGGGTAATGGCCGGGCTGGAAGTGATCCGCACGCTCAATGACTTGCAGATTGAAACCCAGGCACCCATCGAAGTGGTGGTGTGGACCAACGAAGAAGGCTCGCGCTTCCCGCCGTGCATGATGGGCTCCGGGGTATTTGCCGGGAAGTTCGACTTGCAGGAGACTCTCGACAAACTCGACGACCAGGGCCTGTCGGTAGGCAGCGAATTGCAGCGCATCGGCTATGCCGGTTCGCGTGTGGTGCTGGGCCATCCGGTGGGCGCTTATTTCGAGGCGCATATCGAGCAAGGCCCGGTGTTGGAGGACCAGGCGATTACCCTGGGGGTTGTGATGGGCTGCCTGGGCCAGAAGTGGTTCGACCTGACCCTCACCGGCGTCGAGGCGCATGCAGGCCCTACGCCCATGCACCTGCGCAAGGATGCCCTGGTGGGCGCTGCCGAGGTGGTGAGCGCGGTCAACCGTATCGCCCATCAGCATCAGCCTCACGCCTGCGGCACCGTCGGCTGCCTTAACCTGCACCCTGGCTCGCGCAACGTGATCCCCGGCCAGGTGCACATGACCATCGACCTGCGTCACCTGCACGCCGACAAGCTGCAAGCCATGGTCGATGAAGTGCGCGCAGTGATCGAAGACGCGGCCGCCCGCCACGGCTTGACGTTTGAACTGACGCCCACCGCCGACTTCCCGCCGCTGGACTTTCACCCGACCTGCGTCAACGCCGTGCGCGAGGCTGCCCAGGCATTGGGCTTGAGCCATATGGACATTGTCAGCGGCGCCGGGCATGACGCGATTTTCGTCGCTGAACTGGGCCCGGCCGGGATGATCTTTGTGCCGTGCGAAGGCGGCATCAGCCATAACGAAATCGAAAACGCCGCGCCGGATGATCTGGCCGCAGGCTGCGCGGTGTTGCTGCGCGCCATGGTCAACGCGGCCCAGGGGGATCTGGCATGAGTGAGATTGGCCAACTGACAGCCGTGCAGCTGTTGCAGCATTTTCGCGACAAAAGCTTGTCCCCCGTGGAGGTCACTGAAGATGCGCTGCTGCGCATCGAGCGCTATAACCCGGTGGTGAATGCCTATTGCCATGTCGACCCGCAAGGCGCCCTGGACGCTGCGCGGGCGTCGGAACAACGCTGGTTCAAGGGCGAACCTTGCGGCGCCCTGGATGGCGTGCCGGCGTCGATCAAGGACCTCACGCTGACAGTCGGTATGCCCACGCGCAAAGGCTCACGCACCTCCAGTGCCGAGGGCCCGTGGGACGTGGACGCGCCCTTCTCGGCCTTCATGCGCAAGGCCGGCGCGGTGCTGCTGGGCAAGACCACCACTCCGGAATTCGGCTGGAAAGGCGTGACCGACAACCCGCTGTACGGCATCACCCGCAACCCGTGGGACACGCGCACCACCGCCGGTGGCTCGTCCGGGGGCGCCGGTGCGGCAGCGGCGTTGAACCTGGGCGTGCTGCACCAGGGCAGCGACGCCGGCGGCTCGATCCGTATTCCCTGTGCGTTTACCGGCACCTTCGGGATCAAGCCGACCTTCGGCTATGTGCCGCAATGGCCGGCCAGCTCCATGACGATCCTGTCGCACCTGGGGCCGATGACGCGCACCGTGGAAGACAGTGTGCTGATGCTGCAAGCCGTGGCGCGACCGGATGCACGGGACGGCTTGATCGGCGCGCCGCGAACCACGCCCTGGCTCGTTCCAGGGACGGACTTGAAAGGGTTGCGTATCGCCTATAGCCCCACGTTCGGCTATGTGAAAGTCGACCCGCAAGTCGCCCAGGTGGTGGATCAGGCTGTGCAGGGCCTGGTGCAACTGGGCGCCCATGTCGAGCAGATCGACCCTGGCTTCAGCGACCCGTTGGATGTCTTCAGCACCTTGTGGGCCGCCGGTGCCGCTCGCCTGACCGGCACGATGAGCGAGGCGCAAAAGCAACTGCTGGACCCTGGGCTGCTACGCATTGCGCAACGGGGCGAGCGCTTGAGCCTGGACAATTTCAACGCAGCCCTGGAAGCCCGGGCGGCGCTGGTTGCACGGATGGCAGCTTTCCATGAGCATTACGATGTGCTGGTGTCACCGATGATGCCGATCACCGCGTTCGAAGCCGGGCACAACGTACCGCCGGATTCGGGAATGACTGAGTGGATGGAATGGACGCCGTTCACCTACCCGTTCAACCTCACCCAACAACCGGCGGCGTCAGTGCCCTGCGGGTTGGCGGCAAATGGCTTGCCAGTGGGCTTGCATGTGGTGGGCGCTCGGTTTGCCGATGAGCAGGTACTTAGGGTGTGTCACGTGTATGCACAGGCATTCCCCACAGCGCACTTGCACACACCGAAAATCCCGACCTGAAATACCTACAACTGTGGGAGCTGGCTTGCCTGCGATAGCACAGGTTCAGTCAGCACATTGGCCCCTGACACACCGCCGTCGCAGCTTCTACACAATTTTGTAGGTTGTAGCAGCCAACGGTAACCACGATGCGAAGCGAGCCGCTCTTGATCTTGCTCTTGATCTGCTTTTGATCTT